>JASEGB010000001.1:137552-163968 GCA_030018275.1 Actinomycetota bacterium
ACCAACGCCTTGCCCGCCGCCGCGATGGGTATAGCCAAAATCATGCCCATAATCCCAAAAAGCGCGGCTCCTATCAATAAAGAGAATATCACAACCACGGGATGTAAGTTAACCTGCCGACTTATGATATTGGGCGAAAGAAGCATTCCATCGATCAATTGAATTATTATCATGGCAATGATCACTAAAACGGCGAGGGTGGGTGACTTTATCAAAGCAACCATTGCAGCCAGAGCTCCTCCAGCGATGGGACCGAAATAGGGAATGATGTTCAACACTCCGGCGATGACGCCCAGAACTATTGCGAAGTCAACTCTTAATATGGTAAGGGCAATGCCACAAAGAACTCCAACGGCGAGGGCCACCAAAAGTTGTCCTCTAAGGAATCCTCCCAGTACCACATCGACCTTATGGATTATCTCAAAAGCTTCCATGCGATATTTTTGGGGAATGAGACCGCTCATGGTGGCCTTTATCATCCTTAAATCCTTCAAAATATAGAAGGCCATGAGCGGAGCTAGGATAAGATGGAGGATGAGTGAAAAGATATCCATGGTCACTCGTGGAATGCGCGAGAAAATCTCCATCCCCACCCTTTTAACCTTCTCAAGATATTCCTCGAATAATCCTCTAGCAGCAGGTGGGATTTGAAATCTCTCCAATGCCCCCCGATATCTTTCCACAAATTGCATTAAAGCCTTGACATATCCAGGAAGATTATTAATCAGTTCACGGACTTGAGCTGCAATTATGAGACTAAAGTAAAATAAAATCGGAGCTATGACCAAGATCATGATGAGGTAGGTTATTATTACCGCCTGCAGTCTGGAGACGCCCTTGCTTTCGAAGAAATTCACAATGGGTCTTAAGATGTAAACGATGGCGATGGTGAAAACGATTAGGGGAAAAATCGATCTTATTTTCGATATTAAAAAAAAGAGGGAGGCGAAAAGTAAAATCACACCAAAAATTGCCCAGGTCACAATGGCTATTTCTTTATATCTTTTGACGGTATCTTCCCGGGTCATTACAACACCTCTGAAAAATCCATTCCCACGCGAGTGCTTACCGGTGAGAATGGATCGAGATAAAAATTGAGACTAGCATAAACTCATTAAACTATATATCTTGGAGTTTCTTCTTCCTCAACATCGGGTTTTAAAACTTCTCGCTGCAACTCGATTTCTCTCCGCCGAGCTTCCTCTTTTCCCGCCTCGATTGCCTCCGCCAAGCGACTCTGGCAACGCTCAAGAGAGGTTCTCAATTGAGAAACTACAAAATGCGAGCCATCAAGGATTTTTCCTCTGAGCTTTTCTCTTATGTCTGGAGGTAAAAAAACAAGAACGAGGCTGGCTCCGGCGAGGAAGCCAATATAGATGCCAATGCGTCTGTAACCTCTCAAATTACTCACCCCTCTTACCACCAATAAGAGTGCCGATGGCCTTTCTCGCACCCGCAGAAATGCTAGCCAATTTAATCAGGGATGGGGATAAAATCTCCTGCATCAACTTGGATGTAATGGTTACCCTTTCGCTTACCTCCTGAATCGTCTTTGCAATCTCATCCACTCTCGCCAATTCGCTGTTTACCTCGTCGACCGTGGTATTCAATTTGGATAGAAACGGTGTAATCTCCTTCCGAACATCCTCAAGGAGGATATTGACTCTCCTCAGGGTTCTGGAAAGCTGAATGAGAACAGAGATGATAAAAATGAATAAAACTGCAAGCAAAACCAGAATTACAGCAGCAAATAAGGACCAGTTCACCTTCTCTCCTCCTATCCCTGCAAAACATAGCCAAATTTTAACATACATATATATTCCATTTCCATGGACTTTCTACATCTTTATCGGGAGTGAGAATAAATTTCTTGAAAACTTACTCTTTTCCCAGTTTTTTCAAGTATTCGGCGATCTTTTTCTCATGTCCCGATGATGAGGGGATATAGTATTTTTTGTTTCTCAATTCGGGCGGTAAATAGTCCTGGGAGACGTAATGACCCGGGAAGCTATGCGGATATTTATAACCTTCACCGTGTCCCAACTTTTTGGCTCCTGGATAGTGAGCATCCCGAAGGTGCTTGGGGATGGTAAAGGATCGCTCCTCCTCTACATCTTTAAGAGCTTTATCGATCCCCCTGATGACGGAATTACTCTTTGGGGCCGTGGCTAAGTAAATGGCAGCTTGAGCCAAGTTCAGACGGCATTCGGGTAATCCTACAAACTCCACAGCCTGAGCGGCTGCGGTCGCCACCACCAGAGCTTGAGGATCGGCATTTCCTATATCCTCGGAGGCAAAAATGACCATACGACGGGCGATAAACCTGGGATCCTCCCCAGCGTAAAGCATTCGAGCCAACCAATAGATGGCAGCATCGGGATCCGAGCCGCGCATGCTCTTGATGAAGGCAGAAATGGTATCGTAATGAGCATCGCCTTCTCGGTCATAAATCACAGCTCGCTTTTGGATGGCATCCTCGGCTATCTTCAAAGTGACTTTACGTACACCCTTGCCTCCCGGTGACGTGGTCAATGCCGCCATCTCCAAGGCATTTAAAGCACAACGGGCATCACCGTTGGCAACTTTGATGATGTGTTCCAATGCGGCTTTCTCAAGCTTTATCTGTAAACTACCCAACCCTCTTTCTCTATCTTCTAAAGCCCTTTTTAGGATTTGTCTTACGTCCTCGTCTGGAAGAGGCTCGAATCGAAAGATTCTCGATCGCGAAATTAAGGGTGAATTGACCTCAAAATAGGGATTCTCCGTGGTCACACCGATTAAGATGATGGTTCCCTCCTCCACAGCGGGAAGGAGGGCATCCTGTTGGGCCTTATTGAACCTGTGAATCTCGTCAATTAAAATGATGGTTCTTCGCCCCGATGTTTTTAAACGTTGATGGGACTCGGATATGGCTTTCCTTACCTCTGAAACGTTTGATGTCACCGCACTCATCCTGATGAAATGGGCCTTCGTCACATTGGCGATGATATAAGCCAAAGCGGTCTTTCCCGAACCGGGTGGTCCCCAAAAGATGACAGATTGGAGAGCATCCTCCAGAATGGCTCTCCTTAGGACCATTCCCTCTCCCAAAATCTGCTTCTGACCCACGAATTCCTCCAGAGTGCGGGGGCGCATCCGAAGAGCAAGAGGAGCTTGCTTGAGCTCTTCGATTTCATGCGAGGATTCGATATCGAATAAATCCATTATTTGTTCCTTTGTCCGGGATAAGCTCCTTTATATTTCTATTTTATCAAATCTCGGAGCTCTAAGAGTGGTTAAATGCTCGTGAAAGAAGCGAAATTATAAAAGCCCCACCTTGCCGTGTTTCACAATACCTCTTTGAACCCTGTGCTCATACAGAGTGGGAACCTCCTTCTATTTATGCGAGTCCCCGATACCTATTTGAGGCATTCGCTCCATAGATAGAGCCGGTTCCCTAACGTAGAAATGCTGGCTCAAACAAGTCAATGTGAACACGCACAAGGTAGAGCTTCGAGTTTATTCTAGCATATGCGGAAGCAAGAGGCAACAAATTTAATTATCTGCGGCGGATGTGAAGCTCCTTGAGCTGCTTTTCATCGACCACATCCGGGGATCCGGTCAGAGGGCAGGTAGCCGTCTGGGTCTTAGGGAAGGCAATGACCTCCCTAATGGAGCTACAACCAGCGAGGAGCATGACCAGACGATCCAGCCCAAAGGCAATGCCTCCATGAGGAGGAGCACCATATTCTAAGGCCTCCAATAGAAAACCGAACTTCCTCTCGGCTTCCTCAGGGGAAATCTCCAGAAGTTTGAATATCTTTTCTTGGAGCTTCCTGTCGTAAATTCTTAAGCTCCCACCTCCTATCTCCACACCATTTACGACCAAATCGTAAGCATATGCCCTTGCAGCCAGGGGGTCCTTGTCCAAAAGAGGAAACGAATCTTCCGTGGGGACGGTGAATGGATGGTGATGTGATTTTAGTCTCCCTTCCTCCTCATCGTATTCGAAGAGGGGAAAATCGACTATCCAAACAAACTTAAATTGAAGGGGGTCCATCAAACCCAGCCTATCTGCCAATTCTCCCCTCAAGTAACCCAATATCTCACAAGTAACTTCCCTCTTATCGGCAACGAAAAAGAGCAAATCGCCGGGTTTTGCTTCAAGCCTGTCCACTATTTCCTCCAACTGACTTGGAGTAAAAAATTTCGCTATAGGGGATTTTACTTCATTCTCGGAAATCGCCATCCAAGATAGCCCCTTTGCTCCTTTCGCCGTCGCCGATTCAACCAACTCATCAATTTCCTTGCGAGAAAGGCTGGCACAATTTGGTACCCTTATCCCCTTGACTATACCTCCCGACGCAATGGCATTCGTGAAAACCTTAAACTCGGACTGGAAGGCGATATCGGAGATATCCACCAAATCCAAACCATACCTTAGATCGGGTTTATCTGTCCCAAATCTTTCCACGGCCTCTTGGTGGGATAGTCTTTCAAAGGGTGTCTTCAAATCGATATCGAACAAGGAGAATATCTCCACCATCATTTCTTCCACCAATTGCAGGATGTCATCCTGGGTGACAAAGGACATCTCCAGATCTATCTGTGTGTGCTCCGGCTGTCTGTCCGCTCTTAAGTCCTCATCCCTGAAACACCTGGCAATCTGGTAATACCTTTCGATCCCTCCGACCATGAGTATTTGCTTGAACAACTGAGGGGATTGAGGGAGAGCATAAAAACGTCCAGGTTGAAGTCTGCTAGGCACCAAATAATCCCTTGCTCCCTCGGGAGTGCTTTTGGTAAGAATCGGCGTTTCTATTTCCAGGAAATCGCGTTTATTTAGGAACTCCCTAACCCTTGTGACCACCTCGTGTCTGAGCTTTAGATTACGAAGCATCTCGGGGCGTCTGATATCCAAGTACCGGAATTTGAGCCTAAGAGATTCGTCCACATCAACTCCACTTTCTATCTCAAATGGAGGTGTTTTGGATGGATTAAGAATCTCTATATCTCTGGCTATTACCTCAACTTCCCCCGTTGGGAGAGCTGGATTCACTGTCCCTTGGGGTCTCTTGACCACCTTTCCCTCAACACATATCACGTATTCGCCTCGAATCTTCCGAGCAACATTGAAAGCCTCGGTACCGTGCACAGGATTGCTTACTACCTGGACGATCCCGCTTCTGTCCCGAAGGTCGATGAAAATTAAACCTCCGTGATCTCTCCTCCGCTGTACCCATCCAGCCAAAATTACCTGCTCACCGACATTTCTGGGAGAGAGTTTTCCACAATTATGAGTCCGAACCGAGTACTTTGTCCTCATGACCATAGTCTTCCTTCCCTCTCATGACTCATGACCTTTGACCCTTGACCTATTTTAAGTGAATTTTCAACCACCTGGGAACCTCTTCTAACTTGACTTCGACCTGCTCCCCGGTCTTCATATCCCTTATCCTGCAAACGCCCCTTCCCAATTCCTTGGAGCCCAAGAACAAAGCGTATGACACCCTAAGCTTATCAGCGAGTTTCATTTGACCCTTCAAACTTCTACCACCATAATCCATATCCGCGGCGATATCTTCCTCCCTTATTCGGCTCAATAGCGCGAAACCATCTGGTTTTTGACCCCTTCCCACTATGGCCAAAAAGACATCCAGCGTCGAATCTTTAGGAAGGGAAACGCCTTCCCTCTCCAAAGCCATGGCAACCCGCTCCGTTCCCAAGGCAAATCCCGTTGCGGGAGTGGGGGGACCCCCGCATCCTTCTACCAAGTTGTCGTATCGTCCTCCACCTCCCAAAGCATTTTGGGCTCCTAGGTGAGGAGATATTACTTCAAAGGTTGTCCTGGTGTAGTAATCCAACCCTCTCACCAAGGATGGATTTATGACATGATTGAGATCCATCATCTTTAGATATTCTTGCACCTCATGAAAGTGAACCTTGCAATTCTCGCAGAGATGATCCAAAATGCGGGGAGCATTAGACAGAAGATTCTGACAAGCTTCCTTCTTGCAATCGAACACACGAAGGGGGTTGAGCTTGATCCTCCTCTTACAATCCGAGCAAAATTTACCTATCCTTGGCTGCAGATATCCCTCGAGAGATTCTGTAAAAGATGGTCGGCACTTGGAGCATCCCATACTATTTAAGTGTAGTTCCAACCGCTTTAGTCCCACATCTTTGAGATAATGCATCAGAAGCAAAATCACTTCCCCATCGAGAGCAGGATCCAATGATCCAATGGCCTCCACTCCTATCTGCCAAAACTCACGATATCGACCAGCTTGTGGTCTCTCATAACGAAACATGGGTCCAATGTAGTAAAGTTTTACGGGCTGGGAATGTTTCAATAAATCGTGCTCTAAGAAAGCACGAACCACGGGAGCCGTAGCTTCGGGGCGAAGGGTGAGACTTCGTCCCTTCCTGTCCCGGAAAGTATACATCTCCTTTTGAACGATATCCGTCGACTCTCCAATTCCCTGTCTGAACAGCTCGGTATACTCAAAGATGGGAGTAATGATTCGGCGATATCCATACCTTTCAAATAGGCTTATGGCTCTGTGCTCGAGGAATTGCCATATCCTAGCCTTCTCCGGAAGAATGTCCGATGTTCCCCGCGGTGCCTTAATCTCCAAGTAAAACCTCCTCTTCGCCAGATATACGAGTTAAGGTTCTGTGAAGTGATTTAAGGTTATTTTACAATCCCTGCAAGAAGGGATTCAATTCTCTCTCTTGAATAAGGGTGGTTTCGGGTCCATGTCCCGGGTATATCTTGGTGGAATCGGGCAAAGAAATTATCTTTTTCAACGATTCCATGAGTTTATCCCAGGATGAGCTGGGAAAATCCGTTCGGCCCACGGAACCCTTGAAGAGAAGATCGCCTGTAAACAGAAGATCGTCCACGAGAATGGAGATGCTTCCCCGGGTATGACCCGGTGTGTGGAGAATCTTTAATTTTAACTCTCCCACAGTCATAATTTGACCATCCGTGAGCAGTCCATTCCAAGAGGCACTAGAGGAGTGGGCTCCATAAATGAGGGATAGATTTTCCACGGGTTTTTCCAATAGCTCTGCATCATCGGCGTGTATAAAGATCTTCGCCCCTGTAACCTTCGCCAATTGATCACATGCTCCAAAGTGGTCGTAGTGACCATGGGTATTTATTATGTACCTGAGCTTTAGATTGTCACCCTCGATTGCTTTTAGGATACGTTCCCCCTCAGCTCCTGGATCGATGATCGCCGCTTCTGATCCCCTTGATGCAGCGAGTATATAGCAATTCGCGGCAAGCGGTCCCACAATAAGCCTGCGTAAAATCATCTGATCCTCCAAAGCTTCAGTAGCAAAAGGAATCCTTACTTTTCCACTTTCTACCTGAATATTGCAGCTAATTAGAATGTTTTCTTGCTATCCACTAGCAAAGTTACCGGACCATAGTTTACAATTTCAACGGTCATGATCTCCTGAAATTTCCCTTCTCTTACGATGAGCCCCTCTCCCCGAAGACCGGAGATAACTTGCCTGTAAAGATCGATTGCCCTGTCGGCGGGAGCCGCATCGACAAAACTGGGTCGCCTCCCCTTCCTGCAGTTCCCATGCAGGGTGAATTGCGAAACAATCAGGATCTCACCACCTATTTGTTTCACGGATAAATTCAATTTTCCTTCATCATCCTCGAAGATGCGAAGATTGGTGATCTTGTCTATCATATACGCGGCATCTGATTGTGTATCTTCCCTCGATATACCCAATAAGACCACGAGTCCTTGTCCTATTTCCGCAAGAACCTTATCCCCTATCCAAACCCTTCCTTTTTTCACCCTTTGAACGACAGCCCTCAAAGTGAATCCCCACAACTGTTAATAATCCGTTCACCGTTATTCGTTCACCGTTCACTTTTTTTGCAAAAGTATTTTTCGTGAACTGTGAACGGTGAACCGTGAACGAAAAATCATAATAGCATATTAGTCCTGAATCCAGTGAGCTTCAAGTTCCCGAGAACTGAGATCGGGAGCTGAGCCACCGAGCTCCAGAGTTCAATTAGGTGGGTCACACGCGGTGGGCATCAAAGACGACATCTATTTTCCCTATGCTGGATAGAATATTCTCCAACCGCTCTAAATTTTCTATCTCGAAGGAAAATCTGAAAATGGCAAAACCATCCCGAGTGGTGGTCACATTGGCGGAAAGGATGTTAACCCCAGCATCGGAAATCACAGAGCTTATATCCCGAAGCAATTTCATCCTATCGATCGCCTCCACCTGGATCTCCACCTGAAAAGCTGCGGGACCTCGAACATCCCAATAAACCTCGATGAGCCGGTGCGGGGAGGACAAAAGCTGCTTTGCATTGGGGCAATCCCTACGGTGTACGGAAACACCCCTTCCTTGGGTCACAAAACCAATTATCTCATCCTTGGGAACAGGATTGCAACAGCGAGCCAGCCTCACCAGTGCATCCTCTAAACCTTTGATCTTCACCCCGGTGATGGGGCGAGTCCTCCTTTTCCAGGGAGGAGCAACCAAAATCTTTTCTTCTTCCGCAGGTTTCTCTTCTTTAAGGGTAGTAATGAGCCTGGTGGCCACCTGCTTTGCCGAGGTCTTTCCCATTCCAACGCTTGCATAAAGATCCTCAATTTTATGAAAGTTGAATTCCTTTGCAACGGACTCGAGGATATCGGAAGTGGCACTGTGCAGACCCAGACCGCTTTTTCGGAGGATCTTCTGTAAGGCTTCCTTTCCCAGATGCTCACTATCCTCTCTCCCCAATTTACTGAACCACTGCTTGATCTTGCTTTTCGCCCTCGATGTTTTAACAATTTGAAGCCAATCCTTGCTGGGTCCAGAAGCAGTCTTGGATGTCAAAATCTCCACTATATCTCCCATCTGGAGTTTGTAGTTCAGTGGGACGATTTGGTTATTTACCTTAGCCCCAATGCAACTGTGTCCCACATCGGTATGGATGGTATATGCAAAATCTATAGGTGTTGAGCCCGAGGGGAGACTGACGACATCTCCTTTGGGAGTGAACACGAAAACCTCGTCCTCAAAGAGGTCGATCTTCAGCGTCTCCATGAACTCCCTGGGATCCTTCAGTTCACTCTGCCATTCTAGTATCCGTCGCAACCATGCGAGCCTCTCATCAAATTCATTGCTTTCCTTGACGCCTTCCTTGTACCTCCAGTGAGCGGCGATTCCATACTCCGCAGTCTTGTGCATCTGTTTTGTTCGGATTTGAATCTCCAAGGGACGCCCCATGGGACCGATGACCGTAGTATGCAAGGATTGATACATGTTGAACTTGGGCATGGCGATGTAATCCTTGAATCTTCCAGGTACGGGCTTCCAAACGGAATGAATCGTCCCCAAAGCACCGTAGCAGTCCCTGATCGAGTCAACGATAACCCTTATGGCTGTAAGATCATAAATCTCGCTGAACTCCCTGCCCTTCTGAACCATTTTCTGGTAAATACTGTAAAAATGCTTTGACCGCCCGCTAATCTCGCACTTTATTTCCACGGAATTGAGCTCCTTCGCCAAGGCTTTTATCACCGCATTGACGTAGACCCCTCTCTCCTCCCTGGATTCGGCAACCATCTTCTCAATTTGAGCATATTTCCGTGGTTCCAGGACGGAAAAAGCCAAATCTTCCAATTCCCATTTTACCTGGGATATACCAAGACGATGGACAATTGGAGCGTATATCTCTAGAGTTTCGGAGGCTATTCTCCTCTGCTTTTCTCGAGGGAGATGAGAGATGGTGCGCATATTGTGAAGTCTGTCGGCCAGCTTGATGAGGATAACCCTGATATCCTTTGCCATGGCGATTAACATCTTGCGAAGATTCTCCGCTTGCTGCTCCTCATGGCTCTTGAATTTTATCTTACTTAATTTGGTCACACCATCGATCAAATTGCAGATTTCATCCCCGAATTCGCCCCTTATCCTCTCCAAGGTGAGACTCGTATCCTCGACGGCATCGTGGAGCAGAGCGGCAATTATTGTGATGGTATCCAACTCCAGGTCAGCTAAAATCTGGGCGACTCCAAGTGGGTGTTCGATGAATTCGTCCCCAGACTTCCGAAACTGGTCAACGTGGCAATCCCTGGCAACTTGATAGGCACGCTTTATTAATTTAACATCAGCCTGAGGGTTATACTTTTTTATCTGTTTGATTAATTTCTCCACACGATGCACTTAAAATCACCCTAAGGTGTCTCCATTGCTAAATTCGGCATTTAGCCTTGGCTCTCTTAATTTTATCAGATTCTCAATACTGATAATAGGGAGGGGAAATTGTTTGCGATTTCTACCTCGAACGACGTGTTGAAGTGAAGTAAAAAAGCCAGAGAGCCATCAGGGCAGCGATGACAAAACCAATGATGGCCAAGGGAGAGGGAGAACTACCGCTCTTAGATGGCAAAATGTAAGCCAAGGATGAGCCAATAAAAATGGCCGCGGCGAAAATGCTAATTATAACGTTTCTGGCAAAGATGTCCATTTTGCGGGAGATATCCTCCGACGCGGGATCCCTGGAAATGACCTCCAATCTACCTTCGCTCGTTTGCTTCAAAATGTCATGTAACTGTTTCGGATAGTCACGGAAAATTAGGGCATAGAGCTTGATCTCCTCCCATATATCCTGAAGAACCCTTTCGGGAGGGTAATATGATTTGAATAACTCCATGGCGTAGGGTTTTGCCACTTCGAGGATGTTTATCTGCGGATATAGCTGTTTGCAAACACCTTCTACGGTGATCAGAGCTTTGGCCAAAAGGGCATAATCCTTTGGAATCCTGATCCTATTCTCGTAAATTAATTCCAGGAATTCCCTTCCAATGATATCGATTTTTAATTCGCCAAGTTTTCGACCATAGTATCGATCCAAGATGTCCCGAAATTGAGGCTTCATGGTGTTTATCCTATTGGGAGAAATCTGTACGCCGAGTTTCTGGCATTGGGCAACGACCTCGTCAACGTCCTTATCAATGATGGCGATGAGCATTCGAGTGATGGTCTCCTTATCCTGCTCCTTTATCTGACCGACGATCCCGAAATCCAGGTAGGCTATCTTCCCATCGGGTGTGATGAGAATATTTGCGGGATGAAGATCCCCGTGGAAGAAGCCATCCACCAACACCTGTTTCATAATTGCTTTTGCACCATGTATTGCCAGATCATAGGTATCAATTCCCAGAGACTCCGGTGTCGCAAGGTCACTGATCTTGGTTCCCTCTATATATTCCATGGTCAGAATGCGTTTACTCGAACATGGCCAGATGACCAAGGGTACTTTCAAGAGTGGGTCATCCCGAAAATTGAATCTAAATCTATCAACATGGCGACCTTCCACTCGAAAGTCGATCTCTCGACGTAGGGAAGCAGCTAATTCATCCACCAACCCCACTAAATCCAAAAATTCCAAGGATTTCACGTGTCGGGAAACCCACCTGGCTATGTAATAAAGCAGGTCGATATCGGCTTCAATTCTTTTCTCAGCCTCCGGTCGCTGGACCTTTACTACGACTTCCCGACCATCGGGGAGCCTGGCCCGGTGAACCTGCGCGATGGAAGCCGCAGCCATTGGAACAGGTTCGAAGTGTAAATAAAGTTCCTCCAACTCCTTGCCGAACTCGTGGAAAATCTGCTCACGAACGATATCGAAATCAAAAGGGGGTACAGTGTCCTGGAGCTTCTCCAATTCGAAGATTACTTCCGGGGGGACGAGATCAGGTCTTACGCTGAGGAGCTGCCCAACTTTGACAAAGGTTGGACCGAGTTCTTCGAGACACATCCGCAGTCTTTTGGCAAACACCTCGCGGGGTGGAGGCTCGAATTTTAATCTTCGCTTTTCCCTAGGTAGGAATTTTTTGAGACGATACCTCTCCAGATAGAAGCCTAGACCATGTTTTACGACAATTTGAGCAATACCACAAAGTCGTTTAATATTACGCCGCTTTCTTCTCCAGCTTTTCACCCAATTCGCTCTCTTTCTTTAAAACTTTAAAATTATCTAAACTCTTCTTCTCCCCTGGTCTCAAGCACTTCCATCTTATTTTCCAAGACAACAATTCGATTCTCGAGTTCTCGCAAACTGAAGTCGAGTTTTTCAAAGTCGGACTCGGTTGCCATACCTGCCTTCTTCAAAGCCGATCTGAGACTATCGATAACTAGCTTCTCCAATTGCTCTTTCCGCACATTGACACGTTTGGATAAATCCTCCATGTACTGCTTTCCCTCTTCGGGACCAATCTTTCCCTTAGAGATCAGGTCTTTGATGAACTCATCGGCCTTCTCGTGAACGAGAAGCAATAAACCCAAAGCTACCAAGAAACTTCTTTCCAATAAATCATCCATGGTTAAACTCCTTTTAAAAATCACCTGTATTAATCGCAGACATTGGTTACTCTCTTAAATGGTTCACCGTTCACCCTAGTTTGCTGGTTTGTTAGTTGGTTGGTTTGCTAATTGATTCTAGCAAACTGGCAAACTAGCCAACGAGCCAACCGAAGCTAAGCAGCGAGTAGGCTCGCAGCAGCTAGCACTCGGAAGATGCCCAAACAATATAAGTGTTACCAATGTACGTAAAACATTACAATTACTCATTAAAAGAACCGTGTTAAAGCACGGGGTTTGCTTCAACAAATTTTGAAGGGAAAATTACATCTTGGATTTCCTGGGTTCCTTACCGATCCCCTTCTCCAGGCTTTTAAGCCGTTTTTCAAGATCATTTAGACGACGAGTTAACATTTTGACATCACCGTCGGTGGCAAAACCCGCTTCTTTTAAAGCGATATGCGCACACTCACTTATCTTCTTTTTGAGCTCCTCCTTTTCCTCATCAACCCGCTTCGATAAATCCTCGATAAAATATTTGCCTTCTTCTGGAGCAGCCTTGCCCTTCTCGATTAAATCCACTATAACTTCGTGAGCCTTCTCGTGAAGGAGAAGCCAAGCACCTAAAAAAGTTAAGATGCCTTTTTCAACGAGGTCCATCATCCTTCCTCCTTTCCGATTCATGCCAATTTAACCATAGTATACAACAAGTGACTTAAATCACAATACGAACTATCTTTCATACTTCGCTTTGAGACTCCTATATCGAGGTTCGGTTTCCTTCCAAAGAGTGAGGAGTGGACTGGCGGTGAAGATCGAAGAATAAGTCGCTGAGGTGAGGCCGATGAATAAGACAAAGGCGAAGTCCTTTAGGGTCTCACCCCCTATTAAAAAAAGACAAATTATGGGAAAGAGTGTGGTGAGTGAGGTATTTATGGATCTTACCAGGACTTGATTTATGGAATCGTTGACCATACCACCGTATGCTTGCTTGCTCATTCTTGGAGTGTTCTCCATTATCTTATGATAGACGACGATCGTGTCATAGAGCGAGTAACCAAGGATGGTCAAAAGGGCGGCTACTGTATTTGGCGTTATTACTCTCCCCACGAGAGCGTAGATACCCATGGCGATCAAAATATCGTGGAAGAGGGCAGTGATGGCCGTAACCGCCATTTTAAATTCAAAACGCACGCTTATGTACAGCAATAAACCACATAAGCACAGAACAAGGGCAATGAGAGCAGCTCTGGTGATGTGTCCACCCCACCCCGGTCCCACATTTTGAATTGAATGATCCCTGATGCCAAATTTCTCATCCAAAGCCTTTATCACCTTTTGTTGTTGCTTTGAAGATAGAGATCGGCACCGGATGAGCACCTCGTTTTTACCCGTGGGTTGAATGGTGCTTCCCCCAAGGTTAAAAGCTTTAAGTTCCTTACGCACCTGGTATACCCCAACAAGTTTTGCAAATTTGATATCGAAAAGAGTTCCCCCCTTAAACTCGATCCCGAAATTCAACCCTCGAAAAATGAGGGCCAGGAAACCAATGAGGATAATGACACCGGATAGAGCGAACCAGATTTTCTTTCTCCCTATGAAATCAAATCGCATGGTACTAACCCTTCCTTTCCAAACCAAAGAGCTTAGGATTTCTCCACAACTTGGTAAAACTCATAAGACCCAGTATCGCCCTTGTGAAAAAGAAAGAGGTAAAAAGGTCACACACGATCCCCAGCATCAAGGTTAAGGCGAAACCGCGAACGGGACCTATGCCAAAGTAAAAAAGAATTGCTGCAGTGGTAAAGGTAACAAGGTCGGCATCCAAAAAGGTCTTAAAACCATGGCTAAAACCAGTATCCAAGGCAGTGCGGATGGTCTTTCCGCCCTGCACTTCCTCCTTTATCCTCTCGAAGACGATAATGCTTGAATCGGCGGCGACCCCAATCATTAGAATTATGCCTGCTATACTTGGCAGGGAGAGATTTATCCCAGCCAGTCCGAAAGAGGTAAGGATGGCATTCACCGCCACTAAGAGACCAAATAAAAACGTGGCGAAAACACCCAAAGCCAGCCAGGTAATGACCCCGAATAATCTGTAGTAAATCGCCATGAATAGGGTGACCAAAATCAATCCCAGAATGCCAGCTCTCAAGCCAGCCATTAGAGAATCCCAACCCAGCGTGGGACCGACGGTTTTGCTCTCCGATATGTCCAGTTCCACAGGCAGGGCTCCCGTCTGCAACACCAAGGCGATCCTTTTCGCTTCATCGATGGAATCCAGGCCAGTAATTATGGCTCGACCTCCGGTGATGGGCTCCTGTATCCTGGGTGCGGACATCACCTCTTTATCCAAGACGATGGCCAGACGCTGCCTCACATATCGCGTGGTGACATCGGCAAATTTTTTCGTTCCTTCCTTAGTGAATTCAATCTCAACTATGGGTTTACTCAGCTCTCCAAAGCTCGGACGGGCATTCTTCAAAGCCTTCCCGGTCATCAACACCTTGCCCAGAATCACCTTGCCCTCTTTATCTGTTCCCTTTACCTCGATGAATTCCAGTAGAGCCGTTTTACCGATTATCTCCAAAGCTTCTTGTGGATTCTTTATCCCTGGGAGCTGTACCAAAATACTGTTCCTGCCCTGACGTTCGATTTGCGGTTCCGTTACACCGAGCTTATCCACGCGCTGTCGAATGACAAACAAAGCCTGTTCCATGGATCGTTCAGTCACAGGTGCACCTGGCTTCTCCTTTGCGGAGAGGATGACGTGCATCCCGCCCTTCAAATCCAGCCCCAGCTTGGGAGGGTCCTTAATTATGAAATAAACGCAAACAGCAACCAATATTAGGACAAAACCTATACTTAAAAAGTACTTCTGCTTGCTGGTCATTCACTTCTCCCATTTCAGGACATAAGCCCTGCAAATTTAAAATGCAAAGATCAAAAATCAAAATTGCAGAAAAAGATTAGCAGAAATGGCTTTTCGCCGCAATAACTCAGGGTTGTTCTCTTCTGCGCCCAATGGCCTTTCTGTCCACAGTGATCTTGATATTCTCCGCAATTTTCAGCGAAACCGTGTTTTCAGTGAGCGATTTAATTACACCGTGTATCCCTCCGATGGTCACCACTTTATCACCCACCCTTAGCTCGGATATCAACTTCTGGTGTCTCCTTGCCCGCTGCCGCTGGGGACGGATTAAGAGAAAGTAAAAAATTGCAAGCAGAAAAACCAACCAAATGACGGAGGCATATTGACCCGTGTCCATAACATCAGTCCTCTCATCTCATTTTGGCTTTACGTTCCATATAATCCAGTGAAAATCCTTTTTATTCAAGCACCGCGAATTCGGATGTCGGATAACGGGTTAAAAAATCTTCTCTAAATTTCGCGAAAGAATCATCCAATATGGCCTTTCTCGCGTCAGCAAGTAGATTGAAGATAAATGCTAAATTATGCCAGGTAAGAAGTCTGTGAGCGAGAATTTCTCCGATATTGTGAAGATGTCTTAAGTACGCACGAGTATAATTTCCGCAAACATAGCAGGAGCAAGAGGGATCGAGGGGCTTAAAATCCCTGTTATATTTGGCATTCCGGAGATTTATTTTCCCCTCCGTTGTAAAAACAGCTCCATTTCGAGCCACTCTTGTGGGAAGGGCACAGTCAAACATATCGATTCCCAATCCAATGGATTCCAAAAGACTCGAGGGATTGCCCACACCCATGAGATATCGGGGTTTATCGAAAGGAATGAAAGATAGGGTGGGCTCGAGGACTTCAAACATGAGATCGTGAGGCTCTCCCACGCTGAATCCCCCTATCCCATAACCCGGAAAATCTATCTCCAGCGTTTTTTCCGCACTTAATCTTCTCAAATCTGGATGGATTCCACCCTGGATGATTCCAAATAAAGCCTGTTTGGGATTTTCGTGATTTTTCTTGCATCTTTCCGCCCAATTGAGGGTTCTCAACACCGCCTCACGTATATAATCGAATTCTGCAGGATAAGGTGTGCATTGGTCAAGAACCATGATGATATCCGCACCCAGGGCATGCTGAATTTCCATAACCCTTTCAGGAGAGAGGAAATGAATTGAACCATCGAAGATGGATCGGAATTTAACCCCCTCATCGGTGACCTTTAGGGTGGGGCTCAAGCTAAAAATCTGATATCCTCCACTGTCGGTGATAATTGGTCCGCTCCAGTGCATAAAGCGGTGTAATCCTCCGGCTTCCTTAATCACTTCGTGCCCTGGGCGCAAATATAGATGGTAAGTATTGCCCAGAATCAATTGGGCACCCATCCCCCTCAATTCTTCAGGGGTTAGGGTCTTGACCGCCCCCTTCGTTCCCACGGGTACGAACACAGGAGTGTCGATCTCCCCGTGAGGAGTAATGATCCTACCGACGCGGGCACGAGTATTCTTATCGGCGTGTAAAACTTCAAATTTAAAACTCATTCTAATTGTTCACAGTTAACGGTTCACGTGTATTATTAAGATGGATTAACACTATGGTCGGGGTGAAGTGCTCCGAAAACACCCCGAAGAACGCTGTCGCGTCTACGGGGCAGGCGCATTTACGGCCGTTTACCCCTCCCTCTAATGTCTAAAATGTAAACCAAACTCGTTAATAGTCCAGTTCACGGTTCACGGATTTAATAATTTAATTTAATATTTTTCTGTGAAATGTGAACGGTGAACATTTTTTGCTAGCACCGTAGGTGCTAGAGGATGAGCATCGCATCTCCAAAGCTAAGAAACCTATACCCCCTATCGATTGCTTCCCGATAAGCACGTATGATTAAATCCCTACCCGCAAAGGCGGAAACGAGTATAAGTGTGGTCGATTTGGGCAAATGGAAGTTGGTTATCAGCGCATCAACAATTTTAAAATCAAATCCGGGATAAATAAATAGCTCTGTCCAACCTTTCCCTGCCCCAACCCGCCATTTCCTCCCCATCGACCCTGGGGATTTGGGATTCGGACTTCGGACAGCAACGGTCTCCAATGTCCTTGCCGAGGTCGTACCCACGGCGATCACCTTCTTTCCCTCATTGATGGTCCGATTGATGAGTTCAGCCGAAGCCTGGCTCAATTGGAAGTATTCGCTGTGGACTTTGTGCTCCTCGACATTCTCCACCCTCACCGGTCGAAAAGTATCCAATCCCACCTGCAAGGTTACAAAGACGAAACGAACGCCCTTTCTCTCCAAATCTTTGAGAAGAGATGGGGTGAAATGCAAACCAGCGGTCGGTGCTGCTATCGATCCCTCTCTCCTCGCATAGACTGTTTGATAACGCTCTTTATCTTCCAAGGTTTCATGGATATATGGAGGTAGTGGTATCCCTCCTATTCGATTCAAAACCTCCTTGAAATCCCCTTGACATTCAAAGGAAATTATTCGCTCACCCCCGGGCAATCTTTCTTCGATATGGCCCAGTAATAACCCGTCACCGAAGATTAAATCCACCCCTGGAGGG
Organism: Actinomycetota bacterium; assembly: GCA_030018275.1. Taxonomy (NCBI): domain Bacteria; kingdom Bacillati; phylum Actinomycetota; species Actinomycetota bacterium. Next base: position 155,355 of record JASEGB010000001.1, read on the forward strand.
AGCTTTCTCCCCGGTTTAACCAGCGCCTCCCACTTTTTATCCTCAATTCGCTGCAGAAGCAAAACCTCAACCTTACCTTTAGTCTTTGCCTTGTAACCTCGTAATCTAGCTGGGAGAACCCTGGCATCGTTGAGCACCAAGCAGTCCCCCCGGCTAAGATAATGAGGTAAATCGCGAAAGATCCTGTGTTCGAATTTCCCAGTCGTTCGATTGATGATCATCAAACGTGAACTATCCCGAGGTTCTATAGGGTTTTGAGCTATGAGGTTTTCAGGGAGTGAGTAATCGAACTCGGAAATCTTCATCGGTGGAAGCCCCTAATGCCTCATGAGGAGAAAGAGAAGATTTAAGAGAATGGTCAAAACGATGCTTATAAGGATACAAGCCCCGAGTGGGAAATAAAAGGTGAAATTCCCCCTGCGGTAAAGGATGTCACCGGGAAAGCGCTGCAACCCAAGCCCCTTGCCAAAGAAATAGAGCAATCCGCCGGTGATGAAGAGGATGAGTCCAAATAGAAGTATTATTTTCCCCAGACTTTGCAGATCCATCGAAGTCACCCACCACAAAATCTGCCTATTTCTTAGACATCCCTTTGCCAACGAGGTGTGGCTTGTAATATCGCTCTTTCTCACTGTAAATGCACCCGCAATATTGCTGCCTATACAGCTCCAACTCGCGGGATTTGACCACAGCTTTCTTCCAACCCTTCCGAAAATCGAGGTAAAGAAAGGGGACATTGTATCGCTCGGCGATATCCTCGCCAAGCTCGCGGATTAAATCGTGTTTCTGAAAAGGACTCACCAAAAGCGTTGTGGAAAAGTAGTCAAATCTACCCCTTCTAGCTACCTTTGCGGTTTCCGTGAGCCTCAACCTGTAGCAGATGGGACACCTTACCCTCTCCCGATAGACAACGTCCTGGAAGAAGCGATCTATATCGTAAGCTCCCTCTATGAGTTTTATTTCATTCTCCTCACAGAATTTCCTCAGGCAATTTAACCTCTTCTCATACTCCTGAAAGGGCTGGATATTTGGATTGTAAAACAGGCAAATGACCTCATAATTTTCCCTCTTTAATCGCTCCCATGGGGATAAGAGACAGGGTGCACAACAGGTATGTAAAAGGACCTTCATGTTCTCACCGCCTCAAAATTATAAACGCGATGTTCGTTTGGGCAAGAGGTAAGAGAGTCTTTTGATGGCCTCTAATTTCTCCCTTCGCCCAATTTTGGCGTGAGTCACCGCCACCCTCAAAATTTCTATGGATTTATCATAGGTTTCCCTGTCCACGGGATAGGGATGACCATCCTTTCCGCCGTGAGCAAAGCTGTACTTAACCGGATCGCGAAAACTCGGAGCCACTCCATAGACAAGTTCGGAAATCAAACTGAGGGCTCGAATCGTTTTGGGACCAACCCCTTCAATCCCCAAAAGTCTTTCGAAATCCTCGGGCTGTCTTTCATAAGTCTTGAGGAAAATCCTTCCCAAGGTCTCAGGGGATAAATCGTGAACAAGAATTTGATGCGAGGCCGGTAAATCCAGTGTTTGTAGCCTCTTGAGGGTTGAAACCAAGCGATCGGGTTTCTCACGGGAAAGCGATGTGCTCGCGTTCCTCGCATCATCACTCTCCCTCGCAACCATATTTAGAGGTCTTCTCCTCTGATCACAGCAGATGGCATAATGGGGCTCGCAGACAAAGCTCTTAAGTTCATCGCCAAGCCAATGATATCTCCTGGCATATCGGGTCTCTTCATTCATCCCCTGCTGAACCACAGCCCAAGAACCCTTGATGGTAAAGACGAAGGAATGATGATAGAGCTGAAAGCCATCCTGAAGGGCCGCGCTGTCAATTTTGGCCGCCATTCTGCTGGCATAAACCAATGTTAGTGGATCGACCGAGAGCAAATCCCCGAAACCTTCAATCTCCGAAGGGGTCCTTCGAGAGACCTTTCCCTTGCCCCCGGCCACAAATAAACCTAAATCTCTCTCAAGTCCCCTGATGCTTTCCTTCAATGCCCCACAAACCGTTGTGGTCACACCACTGGAGTGCCAGTCAAATCCCAAGACACAGCCAAAAGCCTGGAACCACAAGGGATTGGAGAGTTTTTTAAGCATTTCCTCAGGTCCAAATTCGCCCACGATGAACAGGGTAATCTCTCTAGCTAACTCCTTCATCCTTTGGAAAAGCCAAGAAGGAGTCCTGCCATAATGCAGCGGCAAATTGGCAATTCCCGTCCTTTTCAACCCTCTTCACCATCTTCGAGTTTGAGCTCGCAATTCTTCCCAATTGTATACCATGTTCCGAGGTCGATTCCATTTACGTAAATCAAAGCACGCTAAACTTCTTCAGCTAAATCTACAACCCTGGGGTTGACTAGATTTACAAAATCCCGACAATTCATCCTGATGGAATCGGTGTGGGTGCCCCCGGTAAAGATCACCGTCTCGTGATCCAGAAGTCTTTTGTCCACATAGACGGGGATACCAAACAGCTCTCCCAGGGGTGGAACGGCACCGATCTCGTACCTGGGGAATTCCGCTCCCATCTCTTCTTCCATGATCAATCGGGCATGACTCGATCCCATGACCTCTCTCAGTTTGTGCATGTCCAATCTATGTGCCCCCGGTAAAACTGCAAAAGCGCGCCTGTCCTTTATCTTTACGATTAAATTTTTGGCGATCTCATCCGCTTCTATTCTTAACGCCTTCGCCTCTTCAATACAACCGAAAACTTGGGGATGGGTAATATGTTCGTATGAGACACCCTTTTTTTCCAGATATTTCTTGACATCGGGACAAATCGCCATTTTCACACCCCCTCAATTGATTGAAAAATATCATGACTTTAGAATAAAACATTTTGGAACAATATTCCATATTTCAAAAGTTCAGCGATCCTCCCATCAAAAGTTGTAAATCTTGCGGAGATCGATGATGAGATTTTTTCCTCGTGGGGATAATTTTTAAGAGCGCAGATTTCTTACAAAACCGACTATTGCCGGAAACCAAAGGAAACCTCAGTGACGGGTCCCGAATCTATCGATTCAAAAGTGAAAAGAGGCTATTTCAAAACTGAGCTGCTGAGTTCTGAGCTACCGAGCTCACAATTCGAGCATCTCATCCAGGGTTAAAACCTTAATCTCCTCTACCTTCTTCAAGTTGGGATCGTTTGTTATAAAAGTATCAGCTCCATTTAAAATGCTCGTCGCCGCCTGGATGGCATCCCTCGAGGTGATTCCATATCTCGCCTTGAGTTCCGCAGCCTTCTCCGCAATGCGCGTATCGATGTTCAATACCTTGAGATTCGGGAATGTATTCAAAACGAATTTGTACTCCTCAACAGCTGTTTGATTGTTTTCCGCCTTCGGTTTTGCCAGTATCTCCATCAATGTGATTATCGAAGTTACTCCCTTTACCTTGCCTTCCTCGATAGCTCCAAGGATAGCCGAGGTGATCTTGAGATATTTCTGATTCTCTTCAAAATGAAATATAAAAATGGCGGTATCTAATCCGATCACTTCATCTTCTCCTAAGTCCTGATGTTAACTTTCCCAGGTTTCCCTCACTCCCTGAAGATATCTGTTGACATCCATGCTCTTCCAGAGCTCGCGATGTAAGCCCTTCATGTGCTCCACATAGCTTCTGGGCTTTGCTTTAAGGTAAATGACACCTTCCTCCGCTACAAAAATGAGCTCGTCGCCTTTCTCCAAACGCAAAGCTCTCCGTATTTCCTTCGGGATAACGATCTGATATTTGCTGCTTATCTTGACCGACTTTTCCATTTCTCTTCTTCCTTTTACTTTCTGATATTTTACTTTACTTATATTCATTATGTAAAGCGCTAAAGTTCTTACTCTCCTACAAATTTGTATAGAGTTCATCGAATTCTCCCGAAATATGTTTTTAATATTCCTAAAGGGTTGGACTTGAGGTTCGCTACAAGTTTACTTAAAATAGTTTATTTTGATGTCTGGGGTCGGATATGCCCAGATGTTTGTAGGCGAGTTCGGTGGGAATTCTACCGCGCGGTGTTCGCTGAAGGAATCCCAATTGGAGAAGATAGGGCTCATAAACATCCTCGATGGTTTCGGGCTCCTCCCCAACGGCAACCGCCAGGGTATTCAGCCCAACGGGGGTTCCTCCAAATTTCTCAATGAGGGTGAGCAAAATTCTCTGATCCAGTTTGTCTAATCCCTTTTCATCCACCTCAAAGAAGGCCAAGGCCTCACAGCCTATTCCCTTGGTAACCTTTCCATCGCTTTTGACCTCGGCATAGTCCCGAACTCTCTTCAAGAGCCGGTTCGCCACACGAGGGGTTCCCCTGGAACGGCGGGCTATTTCCTGAGCTCCTTCGGTATCAATATCCACCTTGAGGATGGATGCCGAACGTTCAACTATGGCAAAGAGTTCATCCTCAGTGTAATATTCAAGTCTACAATTCACACCGAATCTGTCTCTGAGTGGGGAAGTAATGAGCCCAGTTCGTGTGGTGGCTCCAACCAGCGTGAAGGGCGGGATGTCCAACCTTAAACATCTTGCCCCTGCGCCCTTTCCAATGACGATGTCAATTTTGAAATCCTCCATCGCTGGGTATAAAATCTCCTCCACCGTCCGACTCAATCGATGGATCTCATCGATGAACAGCACATCGTGGGGTTGGAGATTGGTGAGAATTGCTGCCAAATCCCCTGCTCTCTCCAGTGCTGGTCCCGATGTCACCTTTATGCTCACACCCAACTCATTCGCAATGATGCCAGCCAAAGTAGTCTTACCTAGTCCGGGTGGACCTGATAAAAGTACGTGATCTAAAGCTTCCCCTCGGGCTTTAGCCGCTGAAATAAAAATTTGAAGATTTTCTTTTACCTTCGCCTGTCCTATGAATTCCTCCATCCATCTGGGGCGAAGAGTCTTATCGTATTCGATGTCCTCGGGTGTTAGCTTGGCGGATACGATCCTTTCTTCCATAACCATCCTTTCCCTGACACTTTAATTTAAAATGCAAAGATCAAAAATCAAAATCACCTGTCTGCTCTTTTGTCATTTTGCATTTTGATTTTTAAATTTTGAATTACTATTGGCTTGATGCCAAATTTCTCAGGGCGTAATTCAAAAGCTCCTCGGTGGAGATTTCTCCCTTGTCATAGGGGAAACCTTCCAGAGCGTTCTTTGCCTCCGCAGCGGAGTAGCCCAAAGCCATTAAAGCCTTTCTCGCCTGGGCATAGGTAGAGCTCCTACCCCTTTCCTCGGAAAGGGTGGCAACCTCAGGCAGAGATAGTCTCCCCTTCAACTCCAAAATTAGCCTTTGGGCACTCTTCTTCCCTATGCCGGGGATGGCACTGATGAGTTCCACATCCTCTCGTACAATGGCTTCCTTTAAAGAATTGACGGAAAACGCAGAGAGAATAGCCAGTGCAACTTTTGGGCCAACGCCGGTAACCGACAATAGATACTCAAAAAGCTCCCTTTCACAAGGAGTAGTAAAACCGTAAAGCTGCAAAGCATCATCCCTTACATGGAGATAGGTATATAAACTGGCAGTTTCCCCAATTGCAGGTACTTTGGAGAGAGAATTGGTGGATAGAAAAAGCTCATAGCCAATCCCATTGACATCCAGGACAACACACCGGTCCGTCTTACCCTGTACTTTCCCCCTTAAAAATGCTATCAAATGATACTTCCCCTTTTACAATATTGGCTTGTTGGCTGGTTAGCTTGTTTCGTTCTTCATCGCTCGTTCGACCTTCGTCCTTCGACGTTCGTCCATATCTTCTCTCCCATCCTCTTGCAGTGGGCATGACATATAGCCAAAGCTAAAGCATCCGCCGCGTCGTCCGGCTTGGGAGTTTCGGCAAGACCGAGGATGGTCTTTACCATGTACTGAATTTGCTCCTTGCGAGCCCTACCATATCCCGCCACAGCTTGTTTTATCTGTAGGGGAGTATACTCGAATGTCCTTAAATTACAATTTGCCGCTGCCAGAAGGGCTATTCCGCGAACCTGTCCCACAGCCATTGCGGTTTGAGCATTCTTGCTGAAAAAGAGCTGCTCCAAGACTATCTCATCGGGCTGATTTTCCTCTATTATCTCCACCAGCCTCGCATAGATTTCTCGAAGTCTTTGATGGGTAGGGAGACTAGCTTTGGTCCTGATACAACCATAACGCTTCAGTTTGAATTCATCCCATCGGTAATCGACGATACCATAACCGGTACAAGCAGTCCCCGGGTCAATCCCCAGAATAATCATGAAAATCCTCTAATGAAATCGAACATTTGTTTCATATAATATAACACAAAAAAGTCACCCGGTGTCAATGAAATTCAGTCTAGGATTTTGAACTTTGGGTGGCTTACTTTACCCCTATAGTGAGTTCCTCTAGTATCTCATCAGGGATATCGAAGTTTGCGTATATTTCCTGCACATCGTCGTGCTCCTCCAGGGCATCCATCAACCTCAATACCTTCTTCGCTTCTTCCTTATTGAGTTTGACGGTGCTCTTCGGAAGCATAGTTATCTCCGCCGAATCCGGTGTTATTCCATGCTCTTCCAAGGTTTTGCGCACGCTTATGAGATCTGTTGGGAAGGTGATGATCTCATAGTGATCATTCTGCGCTCTCATATCCTCGGCACCGGCTTCTATGGCAATGGTCAAAAGTTCATCTTCGTCTATTCCCTCTCCTTTGTTTATCAGGATATGACCTTTTTTATCGAACATCCAGCTTACACAGCCCGTTGCTCCCAAATTCCCCTGGTGTCTTGAGAAAATGCTACGCATATCCGCGGCGGCTCTATTCCTGTTATCCGTCAAAACATGAACCATGATGGCTACTCCATTGGGACCATATCCCTCGTAAATGATATGTTCGAATCTAGCTTCTCCCAACTCTCCCGTACCTCTCTTGATCGCTCGCTCGATATTTTCGTGAGGCATGTTGTAGTCCTTAGCTTTTTGGATAGCAGTCGCCAAAGTGGGATTTAAATCGGGATTCCCTCCTCCCTCCTTTGCAGCAACCATAATCGCTCTTGAGAACCTGCTGAATATTCGTCCCCTCTTGGCATCCTCTTTAACCTTCTTGTGTTTTATCTGCGCCCATTTCGAATGTCCAGACATCTAAAACACCTCATCTAGTCACCTGCAAAATTCCCCTAATTTTAACACCCCTGCTTTACAAATTTTTCTATAAAATATTCGTGAATCCTGCAATCGCCCGTAAGTTCGGGATGGAAAGCTGAAACCAATAGCTTATCCTGCCTTGCCATTATAATTTTACCATCAAATTTCGCCATGATGGTAACCCCCTGTCCCACCGATTCGATCCAGGGAGCACGAATAAAGACGCCTTTGTAGGATCGAGAACCGAGCTCAGAGATATCCAAGTCGGCTTCGAAACTTTCCCTTTGCCTTAGTTTGCCGATGGTGGTGCTCTCTCCCCCAGGAATGATGAGAGCATCTATAAGCGAAAGCTCGTGAGGTCTCTTTATGGAAATCCCCCGAGCTTTGCATCGCTCGATCATTTGAATATGCTCTCTAACGGCTCCCTGAAGAGCGAGTACTCCTATATTCAACCTGCTCAATTACTCAACTGCCTCACTACCATCCTCTAAACTGGAGTAGATCCTCCTCACCGATTTGCGAAATTTCAAGACCCGCCATCGCCTTGCCAAGTTTCCTCGAGACCCTGGCAAGAACCTCGGGATCATTATAATGAGTGGTTGCCTCAACGATGGCCCGAGCCATCACAGCAGGATTCTCGGATTTAAATATCCCCGAACCCACGAAGACTCCATCCGCACCGAGTTGCATCATCAAAGCAGCATCCGCCGGGGTTGCAATTCCACCAGCGGCGAAATTGACCACGGAAAGTTTGCCACTCTTGGCAACCTGGCAAACGAGTTCATAGGGAGCCTGCAACTCCTTCGCCGCCGTCATGAGTTCATCCTCACGAAGACCCTTCAGGCGGCGAGCCTCATCCATTATGAGACGCATATGGCGAACGGCTTCCACCACATTGCCCGTTCCGGCTTCCCCCTTGGTCCTTATCATCGCAGCGCCCTCTCCAATGCGCCTTAAAGCCTCTCCAAGATTCCTCGCCCCACAGACGAAGGGAATTTTGAAGTCCCACTTATTTATGTGATGCTCTTCATCCGCCGGAGTGAGTACCTCGCTTTCATCAATAAAATCCACTCCCAGAGATTCCAAGATCTGTGCCTCAACGAAGTGACCGATCCTCACCTTGGCCATCACTGGGATGGTTACCGCATTCATGATCTCCTCAATTATCGTTGGGTCAGCCATCCGTGCCACTCCACCTGCAGCTCGGATATCCGCTGGAACGCGCTCCAAAGCCATGACCGCCACAGCACCAGCATCTTCGGCGATCTTCGCCTGTTCAGCATTGGTAACATCCATGATCACTCCGCCCTTGAGCATCTCAGCGAGCCCAGTTTTAACTCTGTACGTTCCCTGCTTAACCATACAACTCCCTCCAAAACTCACAAGGTAATTAAATCATACTATAATAATATACCTGGTAGCAAGATTTCTATTTCACTATGTCCACGGGTAGTGTCAAGATAATTGTGTAAATTCCTTCAAGGGTTTCTTCTCCCACTTAGA
>JASEGB010000002.1 GCA_030018275.1 Actinomycetota bacterium
CATGTCCTGCGTTTGTCAAAGGGCAAAGTGTTAACCTAACTCGTTAATAATACAATTTATCACCGCGTAGGTGATAATAGTTTACTGTAACAAAAACCCTTTTTTGTTTGTTAAACATTATCAAGACGATGAGGAAAGTAAGAGGAAAAACCAACAGTGTAAGCGGACCAACGATGTAGAAGCGCCCCGTGCAAGCGAACGCAACCCCTGGGAGAAAAGCAAAGGTATAAAAAGAATCAAGGAGAGGGAAAATAAAGTTTGTTTAGAGCATGCGCCTTTCCTCCATGAGCAGCTTGCACTATTTTCAAATTAGAAAGGTTGAAAGAGGAGAGAACTTCTATCGTTTCGTCAGTGGAGCCATTATCGACAACAATTATCTCCATTTCTCCAGGGTAATCTTCCTCTTATGCCTTCCCAAGTTGGTAAATTAAATATCCACTGAAATTTTAAATCATCTTCGGAAAGCAGGGCAAATTCTCATTTCTCTGAAAATAATTTTTTGTTTTTTTCGCCTTTGCGTAACATATAACTTAACTATGGGATATACTGAAAGAAAGTTTAATTCTTAGTTTTTGATCATGAAAATCTCTTTCTGGCTCCTCGATGTAAACTATGAAGTTCTGGATGATGGTCCTGAAATAAGACTCTGGGGAATAGACCATCAAGGTCAGCGAGCATTGATTTTGGACCGTGGCTTTCTCTCCTCTTTCTACATCCTCCCCGAGAAAGGAAAAGATCCAAAGGATATTGCCGAAAGGATAAAACAAGGTGAACTCTTTCCCGAGATTCTCGAGGCTCAAGTGGTTACCCGGAAATATTTCGGAAAGCCGGTTGAGTCAGTCCAGATCATATGCCGAAATCCCGATGTAATGAGCAAATATGCCAAGAGGCTGATAAAGATGGATGGCATTAGGGATACCGTTGAAGATGATATCCGCTATTCCTCTCAATACTTGATCGATCGGGAAATATTCCCCTGTGGTTGGCACGAAGTCCAGGTCGAAGAAGTCGAAAATGAACTTGCCTGCCTGCCGGCAGGCAGGGCAGCAGAGGTAGATAAGGTGTATCTAGCCAAAAGTCATCCCCAGTTGAAAGAGGGACTCGATTTACCGAGCTTGAGGATATTGGGTCTGTCACTGGTTTGCTATAGTCCCATGGGAACACCGAAACCGGAGAGGGATCCCGTGGTGATAATCTCCCTAGTCTCCAACGATGGTGAAAAAAGACAATTCGTAGCCGAAGATGGGGATGATAGACCTATTATAGAGGGTTTTTTAAAGTACATATCTCAATTTTCACCGGATATCCTCCTTGGATATGGTTCCAATGGTCGCGATTGGCCATATCTTTTAGCCAGATGCAAAAGGCTGGGATTCGAACTCTCCATGGACAGGATGGGGAAAGAACCTCACACTAGCCTCTATGGACATGTATCAGTCACCGGAAGAGCAAATGTAGATCTGTTCGATTTTGCCCAGGATCTCGCCGAGGTCAAGGTCAAGACCTTAGAAAATGTGGCTGAATATTTGGGGATAAAGGGTGGATCGGCGATTGAAGATGCGGATATCCCCTTCTACTGGGAGGATGAGAAGAGAAGAACCGAACTTTTGAAATACTCAATGGACAATACCATGAAGATAATGGGAATAGGCGAAGCTATGCTTGACTACGCCATACAGCTTTCGAACCTCGTGGGTCTACCCCTGGATCATGTGGGAACTGCAGCCGTGGGATTCAGGGTGGATAATTATCTCATCCGTCAGGCTCACAAACTGGGTGAGTTAATCCCAAAAAGGGTGGAGCGTCCCTATTTCCCCTATGTGGGAGCGATCGTCCTTCCACCCGAAGCGGGAATCCACGAGAAAGTAGCCGTTTTGGATTTCAAAGCCATGTATCCGAATCTCATGATCCTCTACAATATATCCCCCGATACTTACGTGAAATCGGGAGAATCTTTGCCGGACAGGGACATCTATATAGCACCAGAGGTCGGATATAAATTTCGCAAGGAACCGCCCGGTTTTTACAAGCAAGTCTTGCTGAGCCTGATCAAAGCAAGGGATGAGATTCGAAAGAGGATGAAAGAACTTAAGTCCGATACTCCACAATACAGAGTGCTTGATGCAAGGCAGAAGGCGGTCAAGGTCATCACCAATGCCTGTTACGGATACGCAGGGTGGATAGGAGCCCGATGGTACTTAAAACCCGTGGCGGAAGCGACGGCCGCTTGGGGGAGGGCGATCATATCCCGCACCATCCAAATGGCTAAAAACGTTGGTCTGCAAATCATATATGGTGATACTGACAGCCTCTTCGTGGCTTACGAGTCAGAAAAAATAGAGAATTTCGGTAGAGAGGTCCAAGGGGAACTGGGATTAGAGATAAGACCGGACAAGATATACGATAGAATCCTATTCACCGAGGCAAAGAAGAGGTATGCGGGTCTGCTCCCCGACGATCGACTGGAAATCGTTGGACTGGAAGTGGTGAGAGGAGATTGGGCGACCATCGCCAGAGATGTTCAGGAGACGGTTTTGGGAATCATCTTAAAGGAACGATCTCCAGAAAAAGCTGCGAGCTTCGTTCGCCAACGCATCTCAGAGATAAAGGAGGGCAAGACTCCTCCAAAGGATCTCATCATCTGGAAAACCTTGACCAAACCATTGAAGGATTATACAGCAAGAGCTCCCCATGTGGAGGCAGCGAAGCGCTTGCTCGACGCGGGTTATAAACTCACCATTGGGGATAAAATTGGTTACGTCATCCTGAAGGGACCGGGCAAACTTTACGAGCGTGCCGTACCCTATACCATGATCTCCCCACAAGATATTGACATCGAATATTACATCTCCAATCAGATTCTTCCCGCAGCCTTAAGGATACTCGAACTCTTCCAAATAAGCGAGGAAGATTTGACTTAGAGACCTCGAAGTGAAGAGATTATGGAATCTCAAATGGGGGATTGTATGGGATCTCGCTGAATGGGGGTTCTTTATAGTACCTATCGGGAATTGCTGGAACATGGATTTCAAATTTCTGTTTTGGTTTCGGGGGGATTTTAAACTTTTTGATTTCCTCTTCGAATTTCTTTCGGTAAATGTCCTCCTCATCCTTTAGTACTTCTCCCTCTATGTAATAGATGGGATGGAATACCTGCTTTCCACTCAATAAAAAGCAAGGATTTGCCCAGTAAGCTAACTTTATCGAAGAAATTTTCATCACCTTGGGTGGTCTGTCGATCCCAAATCCCGTGCACTTGTTATTTCTGATGTCACTTATGACCTCGTCGATGGACTTTATTGGATATTCCCCATATGGCTTCACCTTTGGCCAGAAATAATACACTTGCATTACTTCCCCATTGTGTCCTATTCCAACAGAAATTCTCGCGTGCCCCATTATAGGATATCCATTTAGTTCACCGGAATATCTGACTCCAACTCGGAGCGGCACCACTACGTGTTCCTGCTTAATTGGATCCCATTCACCGCGAGTTTCGGTAACCATTGCTGATTCTTTTAATCGGCTCAGCTCTTCCTTAGTGAGCACATCTGTTTTTAGCAAAAAATCCCGTGCCACCGATTTAGCCTCATCGAGGGAGGGAAGATTTGGATGGGGAGGATTCAAACACTTTTCCAATATCTCTTCAGGAGAAGATGGATATGGCTCCTTGTTTGTATAATCAAATATTCCCGTCTCTGGATCAACATTGATGCATTTTGCCCTACCTTCTTCCTCCTCGCCGATCGCTCTCCAAGCTCCCAAGGCTGAGGTTTCCACTTTCCCTGATATACCAAACCTTGCGGCTAAATCCTTTATCTGTTCATCACTCATGTTCACGGGCTCTATCTTATAGACCATCATCTTTTGTGGGAAAGAAATCTCTGCATCGGGGAGGATGATCTCAACATCTTCACAGATAGGGGCTTGCGAAGCCGATTCTCCCAGGGCTATCGATGGGAGCTCATCCAAGTTAGCTTCCCTGCTCCGAATTCTGGTGAAAGCAACCAGAGAAATGAGCAATGCGGTCAATAAGATTAGGGGCAAGACAATTTTGAATATTTTTCGAAACACACTATTTCACCTCTACTGAACCACGTAATCCCTGTAATCGTAAAACTCTGCTAAGGAGGGACTCCAGGGAACTGGTTGCCAACCAGAAAACCCAAATCCTGGCAGACAATCGCCGTAATCTGCCTTGTAATATTTAATTCTTGCTCGTATCCCTTTCCCTTGGGGTTGCCAATACTCTGCATTTTTTATCCAAGAATCTATAATGTTATATACTGGTAATGGATATTCTGGCGGTGGTTTTATTTGCCCCGTGAGTAGCCATGCCAATGTCATTCCGGAATATGGATGTTCATACATGCTACTGGCGAATCCCAATATTTGATGAACCCCTTCCATCATGTCATATAAACGATTCATCTGGGCAACGGAGCCATAGTTCTTCAAAAAATTACAGGTGGAAAGGAATATCCAATCTAAATCCTGGTCTCCCCACCTTGCATTGGTGGGATACAGAAAATGGTCATCGCGATTATTATAGAAGGCTAACCAACCCGTATATGTTCCATAGTAGGGATTATACCACTCGGGTCCGTGTCCTACCCACATGCCGACATCAACAGCATCTATCCGAATATAATCGATGCCTCCCAACCCATAGTATTTAAAATCTTCCTCCCCCGCATAATCATCACCCCTATATAGTGGATTAGAAAAATCAGAAAATCTTCTCAAATAATATTGGAAATCAAAGGCGATATCATCGGAAGCCAGAATGGGGTCTAACCGTATGGCTTGTCCCCACGCGTAATAAATTTGAAGGGGATCGTAAGCTCCTTGATATTCGACCCCTATCTCCCACACAGCATCGTCTGAGATATCAGCATAGACCACAGCGGGACATAAAAACGCAATAACGAGAGCAGTTACCAGCACTTTCCTGAGCCAGTTCATTTTCACCAATTCCTTTGCTCCCCTAACACCTCCAAAAACATTTTAAACTTATCAAAAAAAGGGGGGGAGTCAAGGACTCTTTTGCAACTTCTGGATAAATCTCAAAAGTGGGAACAAATGCCCGACCTATTTCGTCTAAATTTATAATTCATGCTGCTTTGCCTCATTATCCTGATGGCCTATGATATAAGCTTGAGAAGCCGTGAGAGATCAAAAGTTGTGGAATAAAGATGAAGATCTATCCGCCAGCGGAATACAAAACTTTCCGATCTCTTATGCCCCAAACATAAACTCGTAAATGCTGCAAGCCACCTTTCAGAACTGGCCCTCTTCGATCTATTATGATTATCCAAGCATCCTTCCCTTCAAACTTGGCTCTTTCAGCATATAAGGGGATATCATATTCATCCTTCGATAAGATTTCAAGACACTCCCTAAGCTCCCCCGAATCCCCTCCAAGTCTAGCAGCTTCATCCGCCATGGAGGAGATGATGCGGTCCCTAAATTCAGCACCATAAGTTTGAGTCTCTGCGCCTTCCAGCTTCCATCCTGTGGACTTCAGGAACTCGTTTATCTCGCCCCTATTGTAATTATTTGAACTAATCTTCACCTCATATTTAAGAGTGGGCGCTCCCTCTTTTCCGGCACCTTTATAATGGGAGCTCTTTCCTCGCGAATCGCCGGTGCCTTTAGAGTTCTCTTCTCCTTAAGAAGTATCCCCTGCTGTATTCTTAAAGGGATAATGACCATCAAAAGTAAAGCCAAAAGTCCCGTTGCGATAAGGATGTAGCGAGGAACAAGTCTTAAACTAAATCTCTCCTTAAAAACAGGGACTTTAACTTTCTCGGTCTGGGCATGGACGCGAGCTCGGATATCCCGAGCCAAAGTCAAAGGAATGGGAACTTCCCCAAGCTCCTTTGTGAGATGGACAGTTTCCTTCAATTCTTCGAAACGCTTAAGACAGACACTACAGGAAGTAAGGTGCTCCTCTATTTACCTCCGTTGTTCCCTATCAACTTCGCCATCAATATATGAAGAAAGCAATGATAAAACCCTCTTACACTTCATTTCGATACCTCTATGATTTAGACGGGCTTACCTTCTCAATTGTTCCCTAAGAGGCGCCAATATCTCGGCCAATTTTAGGCGAGCCCGATTGAGTCGGGATTTCACCGTGCCCAAGGATATGTTTAGCACCTCCCCAATCTCTTTATAGCTAAAACCTTGGATATCATGAAGGATAACAACCAAACGATGATCCTTCTTGCCCGTCTTGCATAGATGTAAAGCCCGCTTCACAGAAGGAGGATACATTGGGTCGTATGGTAAAAGACCCTGAAGAACGCAGAATTGAGTTACTAAAAACAGCTCGAGATTTGTTTTATGAATTGGGCTACGAACAAACCTCGGTGCAGAAAATTACGGAAACTGTAGGAATTGCTAAAGGTACCTTCTATCACTACTTCCATTCAAAAGAAGATATCCTTGGTCAGTTAGCTGACTGGCAAACAGAGGAAGTCCTAACAATGATTGAGCATAAAGTTGAAAAGATGGGAGGTAATGCTGTCGAGAAATTCCGTAGTCTTATTGAAAACATAATAAGTTGGAAAACGGAAAATAGGGAAATGATGATAACTTATATCCGGGTGATGTTCCGAGATGAAAATTTTCCACTAAGAAATAAGTTGAATCAAATCTATAGGGAAAAAGTGTATCCCCTCTTTTCTAAAGTTATCCGTCAAGGGACAGAAGAAGGGATTTTTAAGGTGAAAGATGTCGAAGAGACCAGTGAGATTTTTCTTTCAATGTTATTAAGTTGGGCAGAAAGGCTTGCTCCCATAACTCTGTCAGTATTTGAGAATCCGGAACGTATTTCCATTCTCATAAAAAAAGTAAAGGCTTTTGAAAATGCCATCGAAAGAATTCTAGGAGTCAAGGAAGGAACTCTCAAAATCTATGATATCAAAAAAATAAAAAAGTTCTTTTTAGAGGAAGGGTGATCTTCGCTTCAAAGGTTCGTCAGACATATTAATTATTTATTAATCTTTTATAGCTTAAGGAGGGGGTCAAAATGGTGAAAAATTCAGCTCAACCTGAAACAGGCGATGTAAGGGAGAATAGGTAAAGCGAGGTGAGTTTGTAGCCGTCTTAGGGCGCAGCGGAGCGGGCAAGACCACCCTTCTAAATCTTTTGGGGGGAATCGATACGCCCACTTCAGGCATGTCGTCATCGACGGGCTTGATATCTCACACTTCAAGCGGAAAAAGCTCACTCTATTCCGTCGGGAAAAAATCGGTTTCATCTTTCAGTTCTTCAATCTCATCCCCAGCTTGACTGCCAAAGAAAACGTTGAATTCGCTTTAGAACTTGCCTCACGGGATGGAAGCCGTCCAAAGAGAGACGCTACTACCCTGCTCAAGATAGTGGGGCTGGAAGAGAGGCTTAATCACTTTCCCGCACAGCTTTCTGGAGGAGAGCAACAACGAGTAGCTGTGGCACAATTTCGTAAAGTCGATAAGTGGGACATAGTCGCCATTTTTAGCCAGAACTTTTCTTCCGAACAAGTGAAAAAGGTCAAAGACTTCGATGGGGTAAGGAAAGTCCAGGTTGCGTTGATGGTGCCGGCAAAGCTCGAAGCCAAGGGTAACAAACATGAGGGACCATCACCACCATGAAGCCTGCTAAAGCAAAGATATTTAACCGTAATTCATCGCTTGTTAAACTTATAACAAAGGAGTTTTTGTTTTCTTCATATGTTAATTCTGCGGGAATGGTAAAAAGCGGAGCAAATACTTGTTTCCCGTCATTCGTTTTTCCTAATATAAACAAATAGCAATATATGATCTCAAGTTCGTATGGGTTATTAGTGTAATTATCATAAATACGCCGAATTTTTTCAAAAATTTCATTCTCTTCAGATATAGATATGTTCTCCCAAATTGTTTCAATTCTTCCAAGGTGCTGTATGTTGGTATGATGGTACTGGTTGCATTTTTTGATTGCTTTAATGTTCAAAAAGGTCCTTCTGTTGTCTCTTATATTTAGTAGATTTAGAAATACAAAGTTCTTCGCCCTCGCCAAACAACAAAATTTCTTTTCCTGCAATTTAGATATATCGACGAAATGTTTTGCTTCATCACGAATATTGAGAAACAAATGTTGTCCGTGCCGAGAGTGTTTCAAAATCTCATAGCAATATTTAATTAGATTTTTATAATTCTGGTTAGATTCTTTCATATTGAAGGATAAAAAATTAAATTTTTCTTTTCCCCGCCGTTTGATTTTATTTCAAAAAATAATTTTTTCGTCACAAAATTCAACACAACATCTTCTGCGGTCGCTTTCAGTGACGCCCTGATTTTTCTTTTCTATTTCAAAAAACTGCATTGTGTCCTAATTGGCTCCCCGGGCCGGACTCGAACCGGCAACCTAGTGGTTACACTTTGCCCCTACGTTTCCATAGGGAGTGGACTATCTCTTCACCATACCCTTCGACTTCGCTCAGGCCTTAGGTGCTGAGCGCTATAAGTCTCTGCACCTTCCCCAAACTTTGGGGCTTGGCTCAGGGTTACCATAGCTAGTTACTGGTTAAATAGTCAAATGGTTAAATAAAAAGTTTTAATCTCCGTTTAACCATTAACCAATCACCATTTAACCAGCCTTAGGCTTCCCTGAATTCACCCAGTTTTCATCCCGATGTTTCCACCGAGAGCTGCCACTTGACAGCCACCCACTCTACCAATTGAGCTACCGGGGAGCGACTTTATTTGTTTTTTATGCGATGGAGAATGATATCGCTGATTCTGATACGGAAAATTCCGAGATTGTGCTTCTTTTTTCGAAATCGAAAGTTACTTATCTTGATTCGACTGGATATTAGGTCCTCTTGATAAATACTATGATTATCTTACCAATCTCCTCTTTTAAACTCAAATGCTATTGATACCTGTCCTGGGAAATAAACCATGTTAGAACAGCTTTTCTAGCCATCATTTGTTTCTGCTGAAGAATCGCGGGCTATTCTAAAAAATGCCGCTACATTCACTACATTACTCTAAATAGTCTTTGAGTTTTGCGCTACGGCTTGGATGTCTGAGCTTACTTAAAGTTTTGGATTCGATTTGCCTTATACGCTCTCGAGTGACTCCAAAGACCCGACCGACCTCTTCCAAGGTTCGGGGGTGACCATCGATCAACCCGAACCTCAATTCTATTACCTTTCTCTCCCTCTCACTTAAGGTATCTAAAACTTCCCTTAATTGCTCCTGAAGGAGAGAAAAGGATGCAGCATCGGCCGGGACCTCTGCTTCCTGGTCCTCGATGAAATCTCCCAGTTGGCTGTCCTCTTCCTCACCTATGGGCGTCTCCAGGGATACCGGTTCCTGAGAAATCTTCAAAATTTCTCGAACCTTCTCCGGCGAGAGGTCCATTTCCCTGGCGATTTCCTCAGGGGTGGGCTCCCTCCCAAAATCCTGCAGCAGTTGCCTCTGTACGCGGATGAGTTTGTTTATTGTTTCCACCATGTGGACAGGGATTCGAATCGTTCTCGCTTGATCAGCAATGGCTCTGGTAATGGCCTGTCTTATCCACCAGGTTGCATAAGTGGAGAACTTATATCCCTTGCGATAGTCGAACTTTTCTACCGCCCTGATCAAACCCAGATTCCCCTCCTGAATGAGGTCGAGGAAAAGCATACCTCTACCCACATAACGCTTGGCGATGCTCACCACTAAGCGAAGGTTTGCTTCCACCAGTTTTCTCTTCGCAACTGATCCTCCCTCAATCAGACGGTTGAGACGGCGAATCTCCGCTCGGGGGAGACCCGAATTTTCCTCCAGCTTCCTTGCAGCCATCTCACCGGCCTCAATCTTTTTGGCCAGTTCAACCTCCTCTTTGGCGGTAAGCAGGGGAACCTTACCGATCTCCTTCAAATACATACGAACGGGATCGCTCGTGGGAACCCTGGTCGAGAGATCCAGCTCTTTTCCAAAATCCTTTTCCAATTCTTCCTCGCTCTCCTCCTCTATATCTCCCACCTCAGCAACGGAATCCACAACTTCAATTCCCTGCTCTAGGAGGTGTGAATAAATGTTCTCAATCTGCTCCGTCGTGAGATCAACCTCCTGGAGAACATCGGCAATCTCATCGGACGACAGTATACCCTTCTCTTTGCCCTTATTGATTAGACGTTTTACTTCTTCGATTTCTGACTCTTTAAGGTGAGCCACCTTTGCTTCCTCCTAATCCCAGAATGATCTGGGATACGACTAGCTTAAACTACTTCTAAGATTCCTTCTCTTCGCCTCCAATTTAAGTAGCTCCTCGAAAAGAGCATCATACTTTATCGGATTTTTAATCGGATTTATCCGCTCTAATTTGGGCTTAAGAGTATTAATTTGACGTTGAATCTCAAATTCCTTGAGTCTCAATAAAATATCTTTAAAATATTTTTCTCTCTCTTCAACCTCCACTGGTTGAAGCATGAGCTTGCTTATGAGTTTTTGAAGTTCCTCGCGCTTAAATGTATTTAATAAAAGCTCTTGAAGATGCTCATCTGATCTGTAATGCGCTCGCGATTTTAAAATCGTAAACAATTCTCTACACTCGGGCAAGGTGAAATGCTCTTCATCCAGTTCAGCGAGTGCAGCTTTGCATTCCTCCGGGTACTGCAATATCAGCCTTAATAACTCCTGCTCGGCTTTCTCCTGAGCACTTGTGATTACCAGGTCTTCGGAGACCTCTTTAGACGCTCTTTTAGTTTTGGATCTCTTCAGTCTCTTTAATTCAAAGAAAAGTGAATCAAGGGAGACATTTAATTCGTCAGCCAACTTTTTCAGGTATCCTTCCTGTGCCACAGCATTCTTTAGAGCCGCTATGATGGTTAAAGCCTCGCTTGACGCCTTAGCTCGCTGTAAAGATTCACTCAAGTTATACTGGGATAATACCTGTTTTAGGCAAAAATCAATCAGAGGAACGGCATCCTTTAAAAGTTTTTCAAATTCACTCCTCCCGTGTTCAGCAATGAAATCGGCTGGATCTGTACCCATCGGTAATGAAACCACATAAATATCGACTTTCGACTCTCCCAATAATTCCAAATCGCGCTCCACAGCGGCGGTACCCGCCACATCGGCATCAAAAACCAATATTACCCTTTCCCCGAAACGAGCCAGCAAGCGTAGGTGATCAGAGGTAAAAGCCGTTCCACACGTTGCAACCACGTTTCTTATACCCACAGCGCGCAAAGAGAGGACATCCGTATACCCTTCGACCACCAAGCTTTGACCGGTTTTTGCTATCTCGCTTTTTGAATGATATAAACCATACAGGATTGAACTCTTGTTATAAATGGGTGTTTCGGGTGAATTCATATACTTTGGTGATTCACTTAAGTTCTGGGAGTCATCCAGTATTCTCCCACCAAAAGCAATTACCCTACCTCTAACATCAAATATTGGGAACATGATCCTGGAGCGAAACCGGTCATAAAAACCCTTCTCCCCTTTGATTATCAAACCAGCCTCTTCCAACTCATCCAGCTTGAATCCCCTTCCGCATAGGGAATTCAACAACCCATCCCATCGAGAAGGAGCAAGTCCGAGCTTAAAGGCATCGATAATTTCAGCATCATAGCCTCGATTTTTCAAATATTCCCGAGCTTTCCTGCCCTCCTCGCTCTTCAATAGGTTGTGAAAGAAATTCATGGTTTCCTTATTCGCTTCGTACAATCTAGCCCGACGAGATTGGCTTTCTTTCGAACCCCTCTCGTATTGCAAGGTATATCCGACCCTGTCGGCGAGTGCCCTAACAGCATCCGGAAAATCGATATTATCCATTTTCATGACGAAAGTAAAAACACCTCCGCCAATTCCGCAGCCAAAACAGTGATAGAGCTGCTTAACGGGATCGACTATGAATGAAGGTGTTTTCTCCTTATGGAAAGGACATAGAGCTTTGAAGGTACGCCCGCTCTTCTTCAGCGGAACGTATTCCGAGATCACCTCAACCAGATCGTTTCTCTCCCTTACTTCGTTTATATCCTCTTCTTTTATGAAACCGTTCATTGGTCCATCCTTTACAGCAAATAAAGGATTTTAAGTGAGTATATTCTGCCAAAATTCTAGGAACAGATCGGGGTAAAATAGGGAAATTCCGAAGAAAGCCCCTCCATTCAAAGGATATTATAGCATATTTCCTCTCACTTTTCCCAATTTATACGAACAAATGTTTGAAATCTATAAACTAGGCTAAATTTCGACAAAAGTTGGGTATCCCCTTCTAAAGTTGAAAATATTTTGGGATGATGGAAAACTTGGGCTTAGATCATCCAGGCTTTGGGAACGAATAGCTGCTCATAGGTTCTTAAAGCATAGCGGTCGGTCATTCCTGCAACATAGTCGCAGACCTTGATGGGCAATTCCTCCTCGGTTTGCGTGTAGAATTCTGGGGGAAGCTTGCGGGGATCCTTAAGATAATAGAAAAATAGGGTTTTGAGAACCCTTTTTGCCTTCTCATCCTCCATTTTCGCAGGTGAGTCCATATATACTCGCTGCATCAAGAAATTTCTTAAGTTCTCCATGGCCTCGGCAAAGATTGGACTCATTTGGATTCTACCTTCACCCCGTGTCTGCCGACAAGCAGGCGCGCTGCTCCTAATCATATCCATAACCATGGTATTTATCCGTATACCATGGTATTTACCCAGGATTTCGAGGGGACCCTGGGGTAGGTCGCGCTGGGATAAAATTCCTCCTCTAATGGCATCGTCGATGTCATGATTGATATAGGCGATGCGATCCGCTATCCCCACGATTTGTCCCTCCAGTGTGGAGGGGGACTCATCTCCCGTGTGGTGAAGGATTCCATCTCTAACCTCCCAGGTGAGATTGAGACCTTTGCCTCCATATTCGATGAAATCCACCACCCGTAGAGATTGCTCATTATGTCTGAAGGCACAAGGTAGGCTTGGGTAAAGCTCGGGATTCTCATCCTTCACCTGGCACAAACATTCGGTTAAGGCCTCCTCTCCTATGTGACCAAAGGGAGTATGACCGAGGTCATGACCCAGAGCAATGGCTTCTGTGAGATCCTCATTTAATTTAAGGGAGCGAGCTATAGTGCGTGAGATCTGACTGACCTCGAGAGTGTGAGTGAGCCTTGTACGGTAATGATCTCCCTCGGGAGCCAGGAAAACCTGGGTTTTGTGGGAAAGCCTGCGGAAAGATTTGCAATGAACAATGCGGTCTCTATCGCGCTGGAAACAGGTCCGAAGGCTACAGGGTTCCTCGGGGAATTTACGCCCCTTAGAATTTACACTCAATTGAGCGCGGGGCGACAGAAGCCTCTTTTCTTCCTTTTCTATACGTTCACGGATGTTCATACCAATCTCGATTAGCAACGAGCGATCAAACTCGAATGTCGCGAGTCTTATCCCAGAAGGCCTTCATTTGAGCGGAAACCGTTCCAAAGTAGACGGGACTTCCCAGGACTACCCCATCAGCTTGCTTTAATAGATTGAAGACCTCTTCCAGAGGAGTTCTCTCAAAACAACTCTTATCACAAGGGCTAGAGCAGGCATCGCAATAGGGCTTCTCCTGCCCAGCTAAAACTCCGTGACATGGATGATTTTGGTTTTTGCCCCCTTTTCCTTGGCAGCTTGCAACACGCACTCCAAGAGAAAGGCTGTATTCCCATCTTTATTCGGGCTACCATTGACTCCTACTATCAGCATCGTAACCCCCTTGAAGCCGAGAGTCTGTTAGTGAGGAGTCGGGAGTAAATTTAATCTTTTACTATTGACTCCTAACTCCCGACATTACTTGGTGAGGTCTTCCCCGCCGCCAATTCTCGCCTGGGCAGCAGCTAAACGAGCTAAGGGTACCCTATAAGGCGAGCAGCTCACATAGTCCAGACCTATATGATCGCAAAACTTCACTGATCTTGGCTCGCCCCCGTGCTCACCACAGATCCCCAATTTGAGTTCAGGGTTTGCTTTTCGTCCAAGTTCACATGCCATATACATGAGCTTGCCAACACCAGATGGATCCAATATTTCAAAGGGATTGTACGGGAGAATCCCCCCCTCCAAATACCTCGCCATGAACTTACCCTCAGCGTCGTCCCGACTAAAGCCAAAGACGGTCTGGGTAAGATCATTGGTGCCAAAGGAGAAGAAATCGGCATATTTGGCGATTTCATCTGCAGTCACAGCAGCTCGAGGAACCTCGATCATGGTCCCTACAGCATATGGTATATCCACACCTGAAGATTCAAGAATCTCATTGGCAATCCCCTCAACTTTTTCCCTCAAAACCTTGAGCTCACCAGCATGAGCAGCTAAGGGGATCATCACCTCAACCTTTGGAGTTATCCCCTTTCTGGCCACGTTGCAAGCGGCTTCGAATATGGCTCGAGTCTGCATTTCGTAAATTTCGGGATAGACCAGACCCAACCTGCAACCACGCAGTCCAAGCATGGGATTGACCTCCGCCTGAGCTCGCACCTTATGAAGCAATTTTTCCTTCTCTCGTATCACCTCATCCGGTGCCTTCTTGTATTTCAACTCCATCAGTTCTACCTGTAGTTCCGTTAGATTTGGTAGAAACTCATGGAGGGGAGGGTCTAAAAGTCTGATGGTCACGGGCAGATCCTTCATGACCTTGAAAATTTCCTCGAAATCCCTCCTCTGCATGGGAAGCAATTTCTCCAAAGCTTTCTTGCGTTCTTCAACGGTGTCGGCGAGGATCATCTGCCGAACTAAGGGCAATCTGTCCTCGGCAAAGAACATGTGCTCAGTTCTACATAGTCCGATACCCTCCGCACCGAACTCCAGGGCTTTCCTGGCATCCCTGGGCAAATCGGCGTTTGCTCTCACACCCAATCTGCGCCTTTTATCTGCCCAACCGAGAATCTTTTTCAGATCCTCACTTATCTCAGGGGGAATGAGGGGAACGCTTCCCAAAATGACTCGACCCGTTCCTCCGTCGATGGTAATTACATCTCCTTCTCTTACGATCTCGTCGTCCACCTTGAACAGACAGTTTTCGTAGTCGATCTTCACATCCTCACAGCCACAAACGCACGGTTTACCCATACCCCGAGCTACAACTGCAGCATGACTGGTAAGCCCACCGTGGCTTGTGAGAACCCCTTGAGCTGCAATGATGCCATGGATATCATCAGGGGTAGTCTCCCAACGAGTCAGGATAACCCTTTCCCCAGTACTCCCCAGCTCCTCTGCCTTATCGGCATCGAAGACAACCTTGCCCGTGGCCGCTCCCGGTGAAGCGGGCAGTCCCCTGGCTAAGACTTCCACCTTGGCTTTTGGATCAAGCCTGGGATGGAGAAGCTGGTCTAATTGATAGGGATCGATCCTGGATATAGCTTCCTCCTCGCTGATGAGTCCCTCCTCCATCATATCCACGGCGATCTTTATGGCAGCCGAGGCTGTTCGCTTTCCCGTTCGGGTCTGGAGCATATAAAGTTTGCCCTTCTCTATGGTGAATTCGATATCTTGCACATCTCTATAATGCTCCTCGAGGGACTCCGCCACTCTCCCCAGGAACTCATAATTCTCGGGCATTTCTTCCCTAAGCTCGGCTATGGACTGAGGAGTCCTTATTCCAGCCACTACATCCTCACCCTGAGCATTGGTCAGATATTCGCCATAGAGCTTCCTCTCTCCCGTGGCCGGATCCCGGGTAAAGGCTACTCCCGTAGCTGAATCACTCCCCATATTGCCGAAGACCATGGTCTGGATGTTAACCGCAGTACCCAGGTCATCGGGGATATTGTGAGCCTTTCTGTAAACTATGGCTCTCGGATTATTCCAAGATTCGAATACTGCAGCGATGGCTTTATCCAGCTGCTCTAGAGGTTCCGAGGGGAATTCCTTCCCAGTTTCCTCCCTTATGATTCCCTTGAATGTCCCAACGAGCTCCTTTAAATCCGCCGCCGTGAGCTCCGTATCCGATTTGACACCTCTTCTCTCCTTAAGACTGGCCATCGCCTGTTCAAATTTGTCACCATCGACCTTTAAAACCACATTCCCAAACATTTGGATGAAACGGCGGTAAGCATCGCAGGCAAATCTTTCATCGCCCGTGAGGCGGATGAGTCCCTTGACCGTGACATCATTTAGGCCCAAGTTGAGCACGGTATCCATCATACCAGGCATCGAAAAAGCGGCTCCAGAGCGAACGGAGACGAGAAGAGGATTTTCCGGATCACCGAACTTCTTCTCGGTTCTTTCCTCAAGAGACTTAAGATGAGCTAAAATCTCCTCTTTCAAACCAGGAGGATAAGACCCGGTCTTTGAATACTTCCGGCAGGCCTCAGTGGAAATTACAAATCCTGGAGGTACGGGCAGACCGAGATTTGTCATCTCGCAGAGGTTTGCCCCCTTTCCCCCCAAAAGAAATTTCATCTTTGCGTTGCCTTCTTCAAAATCGTAAACGTATTTTAAGGTAACCTTTGCCTCAGTTATCTCTGTCCCCTCAAGAATTTCTTTCTCCTCCATGGGACCTCCCAGGCCTAAGACTTAGATCCACCTAGACAAGGTTATAATAACACTAAGGCGTATCATAAATTAAAATCCGAGCCTTCAAATCCAAAATTTAAAACTCAAAATGAAAAATGACAAAGTAAAATCCAAAATGAACTCATGTCCAAGGTCTTTATAATCTTTGACTTCGGACTTTGGATAAGGAAACACAGGCTTAAAATAATTTTTGATTTTTGATCTGTAATTTTGATTTTTGCATTTTAAGCGTAAGGTAGATACCTTGAATAATTTTATTATAAAAGTTAAACTTCGCCAAAGTACATCCTGTTAATTTCCGGGTATAACCAGTTGGGAAAAATCGGCTATTTTCAGGAAGAGCTCAACGCACCTATTGAGAAGAGAAACTCGATTATGGCGAATCCTTTTGTCCTCCGTCATCACCAATACTTCATCAAAAAAGCGGTCAACATAGGGTCTAAGCCCCGCTAAAGCCTCTACGGCTCGATCATAATCGGCTCTCTTTAAACATTCATCGATGATTTTCTCGACCTCAATCAATCTTTGATAGAGCTCCCTTTCCTCCTCCTCTGAAAGGAGTTGTTCTTTTACCCTGCTCCCTAGGCTGGGATTGGAAAGGTTCTTGCACCTCGTAAAGGCCACGATTAAGTCGTCCAGGATGGGACTCTGTTTATACTTGGCTATGGACACGACTCTATCCCTCAAATCCGTCAAATTGTCGGGTTTTTCACCGAGGACTGCATTGATGATATCATAGTTGAAATCTTCGGATAGCAACTCACTTTTGAACCTCCCCATGAAAAAGTCCTTAAGCTCCATTTCAACCTCTTCGAAAGGGCGATTTTTGAAGCCCGCCTTATGATAAAGATCGAGGGAAAGATGGATCATCTCCGAGAGGGAGAGGGGAAATCGATTCTCCAGAATTATGCTGATTATCCCCTGTCCTTGTCGACGGAGGGAATAAGGATCCTCAGAGCCTGTGGGAGGAAGTCCCACCGAAAAGTAGCCAACAATGGTATCCAATTTATCTGCGATGCTCACGATTTTCCCCACGGGCGTTGAAGGAAGGATATCGGAGGCAAAACGGGGGAGATAATGTTCAAAGATCCCCACAGCTATGCCCTCGGGCTCACCTGAAAGGCGAGCATACTCCCTGCCCATAATCCCCTGGAGGTCTGAAAATTCTCCAACCATCTCGGTGAGCAAATCCGCTTTACTCAAATAAGCTACCCTTTCGGCCTCCTTTATAGTACCCTCGTCGACCTTGAGAGCCCGTCCAATCTCCATAACCAGATTTTGAACGCGCTTCGCCTTATCATGAAGTGTACCCAATTTCTCCTGGAAGATTATGCCTTCAAGTTTCTCTACTCGGGCGGCAAGTGGCTCTTTCTGATCTTCCTCGTAAAAGAATTTGGCATCAGCCAGTCGAGCGATGAGTACCATTTCGTGACCTTTTCTGATGATATCATCGTGCTTTGGATCACCATTATGAACTACGATAAAGTGGGGCAAAAGATTGCCCCCTTCGTCCTCAACGGGAAAATATCTCTGATGTGACTCCATGACGGTGGCTAGGACATCATGAGGTAAAGAAACGTACTCTGAAGGGAAAGTGCCGAAGATCGTATGGGGAAATTCAACTAGGTTTACAACCTCGGCAAAGGTCTGAGGATCAATCAATGCCCTTCCACCAATTTCCTTAGCGGCTTGCTCGATCTGATCCCTGATGATCCTCTCCCTTTTCCGATGATCCACGACGACCTTGCCCTTTTCCTCCAAAATACCGAAATAATCTCGAGGATTTTTAACCTTCAATGGATTTTTCGCCAAAAATCTGTGTCCCCAGGTAAGATTGTTTGCTCTTAAATTATCAAGGGAGAAATCGACAACTTCATTTCCATAAAGAGCCAATAACCACCTTATGGGTCTGACAAATCGAATCTCCCCCTTTCCCCAACACATGGACTTAGGAAAAGATAGTGATAATATGATCTGGGGAAGGAGCTTAGGAAGCAGTTGAGATGTGGGCAGACCCTTTTCCTTTTTGATGGCGAATACGTAATCCCCTTGAGGAGTAGACTTCACTACGAGATCTGTTACCTTGACCTTTTGTGCACTGGCGAATCCTATGGCCGCTGCCGTGGGTTCACCATCACTGGTGTAAGCAACCTTCCTAGCCGGACCCCTGACTTCATGCACAATCTCGCTTTGCACTTCGGAAAGGTTGGTAACAAGCAGGACGAGTCGGCGGGGCGTCCCCACGGCATCTAAACTTAAAAAGGAGAGCCTTTTGGCTTCGAGCATCCTTGAAGCATTTTCCCTCAATTGCTCGATGCCTAAGTTAACTGCAGAAGCGGGCATCTCCTCCGTTCCTACCTCCAGCAACAAATCTTTACCCATCTCTTCTTTCCCCTATGACTCCAGATTTCTTCAACGCTCGCCAGCAACTCCTGGTTCAGGGATGAGGGACGATCCCTCTAGACTTCTCCCTCTAGACTTCTCCCTCTAGCCTTATTTGCTTTTTAATAGGGGGAAGCCAAGTTTCTTCCTATAGGCGATATATGCCTCGGCGACACTCTTGGCCAAATCGCGGACCCGATTGATGTAGCGAGTTCGCTCCTGATGGCTGAGCACCCCCCTGGCATCAAGGAGGTTAAAGACATGAGAGCATTTAAGAACATAATCATAGGCAGGGAGAATCAAACCCTTTTTCAAAACAGTTTTTGATTCCTTTTCAAACTTACCGAACAGATCAAAAAGCATGTTCACGTTGGCGAGTTCAAAATTATATTTAGACCATTCGACCTCTCCATGATGATGGATTTCTCCATATGTTATGCCATCTATCCACTCCAAATCGAAAATACTCCCCTTCCCCTGAAGGAACATGGCAATTCGTTCTATCCCGTAAGTTAGCTCCGCGGAAATGGGTTTCAAATCTAACCCGCCGACCTGTTGAAAGTATGTGAATTGAGTAATTTCCATCCCATCGAGCCATACTTCCCAGCCAAGACCCCAAGCACCCAAAGTTGGGGACTCCCAATCGTCCTCGACGAATCGAACATCGTGCTTCTTGGAATCGATGCCCAGTTTCTCAAGGCTAGCCAGATAAACATCCTGGACATCATCGGGTGATGGTTTTAAGATGACTTGAAACTGATAATAAAATTGGAGTCTATTGGGATTTTCCCCATATCTTCCATCCGTGGGTCGACGCGAAGGTTCCACATAAGCCACTTTCCAGGGTTCAGGTCCCAAACACCTCAAGAAAGTAGCGGGATTAAAGGTCCCCGCTCCGACCTCCACATCATGAGGTTGAGCAACTACACAACCATAATCCGCCCAGTATGATTGCAAAGTGAAGATTATCTCCTGGAAATTCACCTTGCCCTCCAGTTAAAAATGGAATTTGGGGTCTCGGAGGCACAATGTAAAATCTATATTCTCCATGCAATAAAAACCTCTCCTCCACGAAACCAAAACTCAGGACGAGAGGCAAAACACGATATGGAAGTTTGAGGTAATACTAACAAAGGAAATAAGAGCAGTCAACATCAACTTCAGGATAAGGGACGAATCAAGAATCTAGAGGGAAAAATCTTTTCCTATTTTCTCATCCCTTTAGACTTCTCCCTTATCCCTTTCCCTGCTTTAGAGAGGTACTTTCGACTTTTAAGCCTCACTTGCAAATGATAATTCACATAACCCTGAGTCAATTTAAAGAGTTCCTCCTCCACCTTTTGGTCGATTTCAATCCCCGATATCTCCTCGATATCCATGAAAAGCAATCGATTGAGCATATCGATGGATTGAGAGGAAATTGGAATGGCATTTACATCAGCCTCCCTGCCGGCAGGCACGGTGTGGTTGCATCTCATGCATATTATACCGCCTAATTCGCAACTAAATTTAGCCTGCCTGCCGGTAGGCACGGCCCTCGAGCTTGATGCACTTAAGTGTCTCCCGCAAACCACACAATTAAAGAGACTGGGATGAAACCCTGAGATGGACATGAGTTGAATATCGAAGGTGATGAGGAGGAGTCGAAGGTTCGCTTTAATTTTCGCGAGAGTCCCCAAAACGGTGAGGAGAAACTCAAAAAGCTGACTATCTTTCTCTCCATCGGGAGTAATTTTGTCAACCAGGTCGAGCATGGCCAGACCATATTCCACCTTCTCTAAATCATCTCGGATATCCTTGAAAGAGGAGATGATCTCCGCTTGAGCGACGGTATCCAAATTCCTTCCCTGATATACCAATAGATCTACGTGAGTGAAAGGTTCAAGTCTACTGCCAAACTTACTGGTCGTTCTTCGAATGCCCTTTGCCACTGCACTTATTTTGCCTCGAGAATTGGTGTAGATTGTGATTATCTTATCGGCTTCGCCGAGTTTTATGGATTTCAGTACAATACCTTGGGTCTTATATAAGGACACTAAAAACCCCTCGCAAATCCTCCATGTTAGCTCTGAGGCTCAGTGGCTCAGCTTCAGAGCTCCTAGCTTCCCATTAGCTTATAACTCGATTCACAGCCAACCCTTCCCAATTATCGCGACTTTTGACCCTTGACTCCTAGCTTTTGGAGGAATTCTTCCATAATCTGGACTCCAGCACTTGTTCCAATGCGGGACGCACCAGCATCTAGCATCATCATGACCTGTTCGTATGTTCTTATGCCCCCGGAGGCTTTAATGCCTATTTCAGGACTTACTGACTCCCGCAAGAGCATTACATCCTCAATGGTAGCACCTCCCGGACCAAACCCCGTTGAGGTTTTAACAAAATCCGCTCCCGCCTCCTCGACGACTCTGCAAGCAATGCGCTTCTCCATATTGGTGAGATAACAAGTTTCTATGATCACCTTGACTAAAATCGTACCCGCACTTTCCTCGATTTCCTTTTGTCGTACTACATCCACAACGGTATGGATATCACGGTGGACGATTTCCAAATCTCCAGCTTTTAGGGCTCCGATGTTCATCACCATATCGATCTCTCGAGCCCCCCGTTCAATCACATTCTCAGCCTCAAAACGCTTGGTGATTGGGGCGCTCGCCCCCAGGGGGAAACCCACCACAGTGCCTACCTTTACTGGGGAATTCTTAAGAAGTTCAGCGGCCAAATTGACGTAAAAGGGATTGACAAATACCGTTGCAAAATTATATGCCCTCGCTTCCCTGCATAATCTCCTTATATCCTCCGGGATTGCATCTGGTCGTAAGAGGGTATAGTCGATGCTTTTGGCCAGCTCTCCTTTAGTGATGGTCATCCGCGCCCCCTAGCAATCATTGGTGGAATCGACCAAAAATGAGTTAATTATGCCATAGACATAATTTCAAAAAGTAAGGCTTTAAAAATCCTAAATTCAAAATCCTAAATCTTGTTTCATTTTGTTTTGAAACTTTGGATTGTTCAACTGAGTTCACAACGAAGTTTTGGTCTATTTGATATTGTTTAGAATTTGGTGCTTTGTGCTTAAGATTTAAAACATTCCTTTGCTTAAGGATAATGTTTTGGCAAAAAAGAGCTTCTGCCGTAGCGATTTATGTCTAGCCTATAAATAATATTATGTGGAGGAGACTGGTATCGTTAATCTTATCCTAGTACAAAAGGTTTGGGAAGTAGCTCCCTAGCGGTCATTACGAGCCGCTTCCCCTCAAGATTCACCATAAGAATGGATATATCTGGATTGAATTCAAAGAGAACCTGCCTACAAGCACCACATGGAGAACATGGTTCCTTGGTATCCGTCACAACCACGAGTTTGGTAAAATCACTGCATCCTTCAGAAACAGCCTTTAATAGGGCAACCCTCTCAGCACAAATGGATAAACCACATGAGGCATTCTCAATGTTACATCCAGTGAAAATTCGACCATCAGAAGCCAAAAGAGCCACTCCAACTCTAAAACTAGAGTAAGGAGCATAGGCTTTAAGACGGGCTTGCTTTGCTATCTCGATTAACTCTTCTTCTTTCAATGTCACCTCAATCAATACAAATTTAAGATGCATTTTATAGCCTAGACATAATTCACGCTTAATAATTCGAGATCACTCTATTTATGTCTAGGGCACGCTGCATTTTGGATTATTTTGACTGGTTTTCGAGTTTATCGGGATTTTTGGTTATTAAAATCTTGGAAATTCTTCTCCCAACCACCTTTTCTACAGTGAAGGTGAGTCCCTCGAAATCGACCTTCTCTCTCTCAGATGGAATCTTGCCCACTAAATTATAAACAAAACCACCGATCGTATCACATTCAAAATCGGGGAGATTTGTGCCCAAAATCTCATTTACCTCATCCAAGTTGACCCTGGCATCGACTCTTATATTGTTATCGTCGATTCGCTCGATCATGACCTTTTCCAAATCATATTCGTCGTAAATCTCTCCCACTATTTCTTCAAGAAGATCTTCTATGGTAACAAGCCCAGCGGTACCCCCGTACTCATCGACCACTATGGCCATATGTTGTCTCTTGCGCTGGAGTTCCCTTAAAAGTTCGCTCACCTTTTTTGTTTCGGGGATATAATGAACCGGTCGAACGAGTTTTTTCAAAGGAATTTTTGCATTCCCCTTCGCCACCTGGGTCAAAAGATCCTTGGAATATATGATCCCTATGATATTGTCCACGGTGTCTTCATAGACGGGAATTCTGGAATGTTTCTCCTTAGCAAAGAGAGCGAGAACCTCTTCCGAGGAAGCATTACTATCCACGCATACCATATCCATCCTGGGAACCATTACTTCTCTTACAACCGTGTCCCCAAACTCAAAGACGCTATGAATCATCTCCTTCTCTTGTTCCTCAATTACGCCCTCTTTCTCCCCCACGGAGACCATCGTCTTTAATTCCTCCTCAGTAATGAATGGACCTTCCTTCATGGTCTTCCCGCCAAAAAGTCTTATGAACATGTTGGCAATGAAAATAAACAATCGAGCTATGGGAAAGAGAACTATGCACAGGAGGGAAATGGGTCTGGCAACCAACAATGCAATTCGCTCCGCATTCTGTGCAGAGAAGGTCTTAGGGGTAATTTCTCCATAAACAAGAACCAAGAAGGTAACTACCCCGGTGGAAATTACGGCGGGATAGCTTAGACCAAGATTTGCCGCCGTGACCGCGGCTAGTGAAGCGGCACCAATGTTCACAAGGTTATTCAACAAAAGAATCGTGGCCAAAAATCTGGCTGGGTGTTCCAAAAGAGCCTCTAAGATAGCCGCTCCAGAAACTTTTTCCTCGACCATGTGTTTAACTTTGATGCGATTCACCGAGGTAAGAGCGGTCTCAGCGGCAGACGAAAAGGCAGAAAGCACAAGTAAGGTCAGGAAACCAATCAGCGATAATATGCTACTTTCCAAGTTGACTCCTCCTAGTACTATCGTACAGCATCTTATACCCTTCCCACAATATGTATCATTCCCACAATATGCATCATTTCAAATTCAAAATTCAAAATGTTTAAACTAGTTTGGCAAAAAGCTTTATTAATGCTCCAGCCAGCCAGTCTCAAATTCTCAAGATTTGAGAGCACTCAGCCGACTAATTTAACTGACTATATATCCAATAAAGAATAAATTTGAAAACTAAATTTGGGTTAACACTATGGTCGGGTGAAGTGCCTCGAATGTCTAAGATGTAAACCTGACTCGTTAATAGTCCAATTTACATTTTGATCTGTAATTTTGATTTTTGCACTTTGATTTTTGCATTCACTTGGCAAGGCATATCACTATAGATGAAAAAGTTGGAAAATTAGAGCCGTGACCAGGATACCTAGGGCAGCACCGGTCAAAACCTCGATATAAGAATGAATACCATATTCCATCCTACTATGGAATACCAGTAGTGCCAGGAGGAAACCTAGAGTGGCTATGAGAACATTGTTGCTAATAAAAGCGATGGCTGTAAAGAGACAACCGGCAAGAGCACTATGCCCGCTGATCATTCCCCCTCGAAGAAAGCTCTTCTCCCCAATCCAGGCTTTCACCGCAATTGAAAGTAAGATTACAAGCAAAATTCCAATGCAAGTTATGTGAATGGGTGAATGTCTTACAGCCTGCAATATCCTCAAGGTATAAGGATTTAGCCTTTTGAAAAATATCAGATAGCCGAGAAAAACAGCGTTTAAGCTGGCAACAAGCACAGCAGCAGCCGCTACATCCTTGGCGATCTTTGCCAGAGGATCGAAGGTTGTGGTCACGACATCGATGGCAAATTCAATGGCGGTGTTAATAAGCTCGGTTATGAACACCAAGGAGATGGCGAAGAGCAAAGCCATAAATTCAAGGCGACTTACGTTTAAAACGAGACTTGCCCCGAGCACAATCGCAGCCACGAAGAAATGAATTCTCATATTCCTTTGGCTCTTAAGGACATAGATTATGCCATCGATGGCATAGTTAAAGCTCTTTAAAAGAGAGCGATTCTTCGTCTTCATTTTCGGATCCGTCGCCTCTTAAAAAAGCGAGATAAAATTTCCCTCTCTCGATCCCTCATAAGCTTGGCTTTCTTGCGTTCCTCATGATCGTAGCGGAGCAGGTGCAATATGCCGTGAACCAGCAACAAACACAATTCCTCGACGATGGATTGGCCATATTTTTTTGCCTGATGTTCTGCGATTTGAGGACAAATTACAACATCGCCCAAAAATTTTGGAAAGGAAGTTTTGGGGGTCTCCTCTAACAAGGGAAAGGAAAGGACATCCGTCGGTTCATCGATACCTCTATACTTCAAATTCAAATTACGGATTGCCGTTTGATCCACCAAAGCTACACTCAATTCCACGGGTGGTTCAACACCCTCACAAAGCAACGTATAACGAGCTAAGTCCCGGAGTAAACCCAAATTAACAGGGACCTCGGACTGGTTACTTACGAGGATTTCCATGAGAATCTCCCGACTTCCCAAGACCCTTTTCAGGAGGATATCCATAGGATATACGAGTGTGATAAATACTCGTCAACTCATTGACAAAGGCTTGCGTAACCTTTTCCAAATCACTCAAGGTAAGATGGCTTTCATCAAGCTGACCATCCTCAAGTTTATTGCGGGTGATCTTTCTTATTAGTTGCTCAAGACGAGCGGGGGAGGGCTTGGAAATGGTTCTAGCAGCGGCTTCTACGGAATCCGCGAGCATAACAAAGGCAGCCTCTGGAGTCTGCGGTTTTACTCCGGAGTATCGAAAATCCGCCTCGCAAACTTGTTCCTTCTCCACCTTCTCTTTAGCCCGATGGAAAAAATAACTGACTAAACTCGTCCCATGATGTTCACGGATGATATCGATGATCTCCTTTGGTAATCTACGTTTCTTAGCTAGCTCTACCCCTTCTTTGACGTGAGCGGTTATTATCAAGCAACTTAAGTTTGGATTTGTCCTATCGTGAGGATTCTCTCCCCCAAGCTGATTCTCCGTGAAGAAGAAAGGACGCTTCATTTTGCCGATATCATGGTAGTATGCGCCCACCCGAGCGAGTAAAGGATTCACACCCACGCCCTCAGCAGCTGCTGCTGCAAGATTTCCCGTTACCACACTGTGATTATATGTTCCCGGTGCCTTCATCATCAACTCCCGCAAAAGAGGGTTATTTGGATTGGAGAGCTCGAGAAGGCGAATATCGGTGGTGATATGGAAGGCGGATTCCAGGAAAGGCAACGTCCCTATGGTCAACACCCCGGAAAGGAATCCGCTGACCAGTCCCATACTACAACTGAATAGAGTCTCCCGCAAAGTTAGACCAGCTATAAAGCTCACAGCGAAGCACAGATAAAATAAACTCAAGCTGACTAAAAGAGCGGCCCGTGTAAGATCACCGCGGTGAGAGATGCGAGAGACCATATATATTGCAAAAAGTCCACTTAACACAGCCACTATTACATATTGCAGACTCTCCGTCATTACCCCGGTGAGCAATCCACTCAATAAAAGCATAACTAGGGCAGCTTGAGGATTAAACAAAATGGTGGTGAGCATGGCAATTCCGGCGATGGGAATGAGATATGGTGAAAAGAAGGGGATTACAATCTTTGCCATCAAAACCGCCATGGTCAATAATATTCCCAAAAGAAAGATCAACCGAGTGCTGTCGAAGATCTTCCTTTGATACTTGTAAAGATAGATGCCAAAGGCCCCAAGCACACTTAAAACGAGTAGAGCAAGACCCGATATCTTTTTTGCTCCGGCGCCCGTGAGTAGCCCTAATTTCCTTAAAATTTTAAATTGTTGCTCGGAGACGATTTCGCCCTCCCTTACGACTATTTCTCCCTTCATCTTCTTTACGATATAGGGTTTAACCATAGCCGCCGCTTGTCTCCGCAATTTCTGAGTTTCCTTGGAGTTAAAAAGATAGTTAGCCTCCAAGAAAACCGAACCCACTTCGGCTATGACCTTATCTTTGTCTCTCCCGAAGCGGAGTTCGCTGGCAATTGCATGCAACTCTCCCTTCCTGGTCGCTAAATCCTCCTTCTTGACGTGGCCATGCATTAACCCAGTCACGATTTCAACTGTCTTAGACTCCAGTCGGTTTAACTCTTCATCTGTGAGATTAAGACAGGTCTTCAAGATATCCCCGGAAATTATCGGTCCGAATTTGTTACGAAGCAAATCGAGTCGGGCTTTGGGTGTTAAAGTCTGATCCGATTTCGCCCCACGCACAGAATTGAAGAAATCCCGGATATTTCCCTCAACGCGTGGCAATGCTGATGCATCGTACTTGTAAACCTTCTTTACACCTTCATAGGCCTTCCTGCGCAGAGTCTCCGTCCTTGCTGCATCCTCAAATTCGATGGTTCGAGGTGCTTTAATGGTTGAGGGACTAGGCTTTCCGATTTTGATGCGGCCGATTCCTTGAGGGAAAAAACTCACGGAGAGAATGGTGGTCAAAGCCACGAAGAAGAGTAATGCCAACACAACATATTTAAAAATGGGAATCTCTGAAAGATCTTTGATAGCCTTTTTAAATTTATTAACGCCTATCATGAATATCCCCCAAAACTGAAGGGGCTTTTTTGCTCTCCTCAAAATTTTTATAAGCCTCTACGATCCTTTGGACAATCTTATGGCGCACCACATCACGCGCGGTGAGATGAATAAAGCTGATACCCTCTATCTTCAAGAGAATTTTCTCCACAATTATGAGCCCCGATTGTTGACCGTGGGGAAGATCAATCTGTGTTACATCTCCAGTTACCACTATCTTCGAGCCAAAGCCCAACCTCGTCAGGAACATCTTTATCTGCTCGGGAGTGGTATTTTGAGCCTCGTCAAGGAGGATGAATGAATCGTTTAGAGTTCTCCCCCTCATGAACGCCAGGGGGGCAACTTCGATGGTGCGTTGATCCATGAGTCTTCGGATTTCTTCTGCGTCCATCATATCGTAGAGAGCATCGTATAAAGGTCTCAAGTATGGGTCGATCTTCTCATATAGGTCGCCAGGTAAAAATCCCAGTTTCTCTCCGGCCTCAACGGCTGGACGGGTGAGGATAATTCGCCCAATGGCTTTACTCTTTAGTGCCTGAACCGCCATGGCCATTGCCAGATAGGTCTTACCTGTACCGGCCGGTCCAATCACAAAGGTAATCGTGCTATTCCGCATGGAATCAACGTATTTTTTCTGTCCAATGGTCTTTGGTCCGATGGCTTTGCCTCGATGAACAAGAATGGTGTCTGAAAAGACCTCGGAAGGAGGAATCTCCTCCTCACTGCGAAGGAGCTCGACGGCATGACTTACGCTTTGTGGGGTAAGACACTGTCCCTGAGCCAGAACGTTCAGGAGCTCTCGGAAAAGATTGGCGACAATTCGAATTTCCTCCCGATCACCCGTGATCGTTATCTCATTTCCCCTGACGAGAATATTGCTTCTTCTAAACTGCTCCTCTATAATTTTGAGCAATTCATCACGATGCCCCAAAAGATCAACCATGGATTGATCACTGGGGACGGATATCTTGACTTCCTTCGATTTCTTCAACGCTGAAAACCTCTCTTAATATCTACCTATTATATCACGCCTCCAACATCTCCCGTGTCATCTCACTAACTTTTTTCTTATCGGCTCTGCCCACTATCTTGGGTATTATAGCGCGCATCACCTTCCCCATATCCCTGGGACCCTTCGCCTCCACCTCTGAAATCGTCTCCTTTATGAGCGCCTTGATTTCCTCCTCAGACAGCGGAGGAGGCAGATACGCTCTTAAGACATCCGCCTCAAATCTCTCTTTTTTAGCATGACTTTGCTGTCCCACTCTTTCGTACTCTTCAGCAGCTTCTTCCCACTTCTTCATTTCCCTCGCGATGATCTCTATTACTTCCTCCTCCGCTAACTCTCCCCTCTTCTCTATTTCGGCATTGTGAATCTCCGAAAGAAGCATCCTGAGTGCCGATAGTCTATCATGATCCCGATTTTTTAGAGCTTCTTTCGTATCCGCTTCGATCCTTTCCTTCAACTTCAAGTTAATACACCCCCTTGTTTAGTCGGTAGTTTATTAGTCGGTAGTTGCTTAGTCGGTAGTTGGGAGCGAGAAAATCTTTACATCACACTCCCGACTCCCCACTACCGACTACAAACTGTAGTTAGCCTAGGAGTCCGGGTAGCTTCTTCCCACCAAGAAGATGAAAATGCAGATGTTCTATTTCCTGACCAGCTTCAGCCCCGACATTGGAAATTAATCTGAAACCCTTATCGGCGATTCCCTCCTTTGAAGCAACCTCCTTAGCGGTAAGGAAAATATCCGTAACTATCCGGGCATCTTCCCTGTTTACTCGCTCCATGGGATTAATATGCTTTTTGGGAACCAACAATATATGAACGGGAGCTTGGGGATTGATATCCCGAAAGGCGATAACCCTCTCGCCCTCAAAAACGATTTGGCTGGGAATCTCACCCCGAACAATCTTGCAAAATATGCACTCAGCCATAATATCAACCCCTTTCATATATTTAATTCAAAATTTAAAACTCAAAATGCAAAATAACAAAGTAAAATTCAAAATTGAACGCTTGCCAGACGGGTCCCTATCTAGAAAATCCGACGTCCGAGTGCTCATAATCTTTCGACTTTGGGCTGGAGACCCGGGACTTAAAATGATTTTGGATTTTGATCTGTAATTTTGATTTTTGATTTTTGCATTTTAAATTCAGAAATTTCAAATTCTGTACTTTGACCCCACCCTTTGATATAGAAGTTTGCCATATAAGCATCCATTTTCTGCTTGTAAAGTATGGACTGTCATTAACTTTCCTTTAAGCTCTGCTGGTCCTTCAAAATATACTCGAATGTAATTGTCGGTGAGCCCGGTTAAAACTCCATTGTGGATCCGCTCCACCAGTACCTCCAAATCTCTCCCCACAAATTCTTTGACGAATTCGGCAGCTAGAACTCTATTTAAATCGAGCAATTCTGCCGATCTCTTCTCTTTCACCTCCGGTGGAATCTGATTGGGAAGAGAAGCGGCAACCGTTTCCTCACGGGGAGAGAACTTGAACACATGAGTCTTTCTGAACCTCACTTCCATCATTAAATCCCTGGTTCGATGGAATTGCTCCTCCCCTTCCCCGGGAAATCCAACCATCACATCGGTGGTGATGGCGATCTCTGGGATGTTCTCCCTTATCTCTCGAATGATCTGAAGATACTCCTCACGCTTGTAATCCCTATTCATGGACCTTAATATCTCGTTATCTCCGCTTTGAAGGGGAATATGGAGATGTCTGCAGAATTTTGGAGAAGATGCCATGAGTGCAATTAGCTCTGGTGTAATCTCCTTAACCTCTAAAGAGCTAAGTCGAATTCTAGCCAGGGGCATCCGGGCCAGAGCAGCTAAGAGTTTAACGAGGTTGGTCTCAGTCGGTAAATCCACACCATACTTGCCCAAACGAATTCCCGTGACCACTACTTCTTTGACACCGCTTTGAATCAGCCCTTCAACTTCGTTGAGGATTTCCTCCTCTTGCCTACTGGAAATGGTACCCCTAACGTAAGGAACAATACAGTACGAACAAAATTGATTGCATCCGTCTTGAATTTTCACCAAAGCCCGAGTGTGTAACCGTTGAGGTTCACCACTTTCAACGCCTGAGATGGAGAGCTTCTCGACGATTAACTGAGCCAACCGAGTTTTCTCCCTATTTGGCACCGCGAGGTCGACACCGGGAATTTCCCAAATCTCGATTGGGTTTCTGTCAACATAGCAACCGGTGACCACAACAAAGCCCGATGGATTTCTCCTCACAGCTTGTCTTATCTTCTTGCGACACTTGCGATCGCTGGTACTGGTAACGGTGCAGGTATTGATGACATAAACATCTGCCTCTTCCGAGAAATCCACGAGTTCAAATCCTCGGCTTAAGAATTCTTTAATCATCGTCTCGGTCTCATACTGATTTACCTTACAACCCAGCGTATAAAAAGCTACCTTGGGCACCTTCATCCCCTTCTCCACTTCGATTATAGCAACTTCATAAGTGAGTCATAAAACCACAAACTTCTGCTCAGGGCCGCTTGCAGAGCAAGTGTGAGCGACGGCGTCGTGAGCGCAATTCGAGCAGCTGCGGCAAATTGACTTAGGGAAGCGGATGTCGATTTCGCACTGCAACAGTAAGAGCAGCCCAAAGCGAACCCGAAGCTCAAGGGCGGCCCTTTGAGCACTTTGCAATGAAAATTGTGACCCAGCTACAAACTTCGAATGGGTTCAATTCCACGGCTTCCCGCGCTTTTGCTTTTTAACCCTCTCACAGCTGCGTAAACGCTTCTCCAGCTCCTCAAGTTTTCTTTTCAGTTCTTCATTTTCCTTCCGAAGAAGCTTAAGTTCTCCTTCAATACCTTGCTTACCTTCGGCGGCGGTTCGTTCCCCGCCGATTCGCACAATCCTGCCCGGAATCCCAACTACCACGGCATTTGGTGGAACCGATTCCAAAACTATGGAGTTCGCTCCAATGATGGAATTTTCACCCACTGTGATGGGTCCCAGAATTTGAGCTCCACTAAATAATCGAACGCCACCACCTATCTTTGGCCATCCATCTGGAATGCCGGGCATGACAACACCCTTTCCGCTCCCACCCAGCGTGACTCCCTGCGATATCCAGACATCCTTTCCAATCTTCACCCCTCTACCTATGACCACCCCAGAGGTGTGGTAAATTCGACAGCCGGGTCCGATCTCCGCCGCGGGGTCGATGTCAGCACCGTTTAAGAAAAGATTTAATCTGCTCAGTAAATCGGGGAGTAAGGGAATCCGCTTCTTGTAAAGTAAATGATAGAATCGGTACAAAATGAGGGCTTGGACACCAGCTCTACAGAACAAAAGCTGTAAAATTTTCCCAAAGGATGGTTTCTCTCCCTTCAAAAATTGGATATCGCCTCGTATACTTCCAATCAACTCAATCACCTTGAACAAAATTGGACTATTAACGAGTTAGGTTTACATTTATACATTCGAGGCACTTCACCCCGACCATGGTGTTAACCCATCTTGTTAATAATACATTTTTTGATCTTTGCATTTTAAATTTTTCACCGGGCTATCGACAGTTTATGCTAATTTGCCCAATTCATAAAGGACGATGGCTAACCCCACTATGCTTGCCGTCTCCGTACGCAGGATTAAATTCCCCAACGTCACTGTTTGACCACCAATATCCCTAATCGCCAACACCTCTTCTTCAGTTAACCCACCCTCGGGACCAATGACCATGGCAACCTTCTCGGGCATGCCGCGCCTACCGGCGGACAAACGATCATTTAAAACCTCTCGTACCGATGCCTTTTTCTCCTCTTCCCAGAAGATCAAGATCGAGTCGAAATTTGGCAGCAATTCAAGGGATTGAACCAAGGATATCGGCTCTGATACCTCGGGAAGAGTAGCTCTTTGACACTGCTTTGCAGCTTCTAAGGCGATCCTTCGCCAGCGCTGTACCCGATTTCCATCCTTGATGGCATTGAGCTTTACAACCGTGCGCTCCATGACCACGGGGACAATTTTAAAAACCCCAAGTTCAGTGGCCTTTTGGACGATGAAATCCATCTTGGGTCCCTTGGGAAGTCCTTGAAAAAGAGCAACATGCGGAGGGAGGCTCTCTTGAACCTGATGTTTTAAAATTCGGGTTATTACCTCCTGCTTCCCTATCCTGATAATTTGAGTTTCATAAACGGATCCTCTCCCATCACAGACGATGACATTCTCTCCG
Source organism: Actinomycetota bacterium (assembly GCA_030018275.1). Classification (NCBI taxonomy): domain Bacteria; kingdom Bacillati; phylum Actinomycetota; species Actinomycetota bacterium. The sequence goes on from JASEGB010000002.1 coordinate 32,676, forward strand.
GGCTTAAGCCTCAATACGTTTCTGATGTGGTTCACATCATCGCCAACGATACAGATTTCCAAACCTTGAATGTTTTTGGGGGGAACAAAAAATCTAGGCTCGGTCATTTCCTTCCAATAAAAAGTCCACCCCCTCTTTAGATAGTCACGCGCAGGTGGACCATTGAACATCATTGAACATTTAAGCGTGCAAAGATTCTAAAATGCGGCTTAAATTCTGAGCAATACACTCTACAGCGGAAATTGCCCTGGGATAATTCATTCGAGTTGGGCCCAAAATTCCCAGCGTGCCAAGGGTTTGACCACCAGCATGGTAACCCGTCGCCACCAAACTATAATCTTGCATCTCCACGGCTTCGTTTTCCGATCCTATCCTCACTATGACTTTACTTACCCACCTGCCTCTGCCTGCTTGCCCGGCAGCCGAGTGAGGCGAGGCAGCTAGGGAGCTTAGCGATGGCGGGCAGGCTTCCAGAGCTTCACCGAGAAGTTGAAGTAATATATAACCCTGTTCTAAAGTCTTCAATAAATTCTGAATTCTCTCCAAGCTTTCAAACTCAGGTTGACGGAGAATATTGGCAGTTCCTCCCAAATATATCCTTTCCCTTTCTTCCTGCATCAAAGAGTCAAGGATTTTATCGATTATTCCCTGTACCAAACCACTCTGCTGTGGAAGAAGGTCTGCAAATTCCCTTCTCTTTTGAGAGATTTCATATAAATTCAGGTCGGCGAGTTTTCTATTAAGGACCCTTTCCACCCTTGAAAGTTTCCTCTGGTTTATGGAGCGATCCATCTCCAATACCCGCTTTGCTACACAACCGGTATCGGTGATTAAAACCATTAATACGCTGTGAGGACAAAGAGATATTAAATCCAGATGCTTTAATGAACTTTTCCTCAGGGCGGGACCGAATACCACCGCTACGTAATTGGTGAGTTGGGATAAGAGTTGAGATGTCTCCCGCATTAAATCTTCCATCTCTTTGTTCAATTGTGTGTAGAAAAGATGAATCGATCTTTTCTCAACCGGACTTAAACCCTCGCTTCCCATTAAGCTATCCACATAATAGCGGTATCCCCTGTCGGTGGGGATTCTCCCCGCTGAAGTGTGTGGCTGCCAGAGGTATCCCATCTCCTCCAGCTCTGCCAATTCATTCCGCACCGTGGCCGGACTCACCCCCAATTGGTATTGCTCAACGAGTCTAAGTGAACTTACCGGTTCGGCGGTGAGGATGTAGTTGTGAACCACAGCGTAAAGTATGAGCTTTTTGCGGCTATCCAGCATCTTACCCCTTCCCTCTCAGGTGCTATTTGCATTATACCCAAGAATTTCAGCACTGTCGACGCCACGAATTGCCTCACCTAAAATGTACATCAAATCCAATCGTTGCCTCAAATAAAAAAGTGCTTGAAATGGATTGGAGGTTCAATGAAGCTCATTGAGAAGACAAGGGTGGGACTTCATAAGTCTTACTTCTTCAGTTTGAGGATTGAAAGGAAAGCTTCGGGGGGTACTTCGACCCTTCCCACTCGCTTCATCCTCTTCTTACCTGCCTTTTGCTTCTCCAACAATTTCCTCTTCCTCGTCACATCTCCACCGTAGCATTTGGCGATGACGTCCTTGCGTCGAGCCTTTATGGTTTCACGAGCGATTATCTTATTTCCAATGGCGGCTTGGATGGGAACTTCAAAGAGTTGACGGGGAATGATCTCCCTCAAACGCTTCACCTGCTCCCTGCCACAAGCATATGCTTTGGTCTTATGGATGATGCGGGATAAAGCATCCACGGGCTGCCCCGCTATGAGGAGATCCAACTTCACCAAGGGGGATTCGCGAAAGCCAACGTGTTCATAGTCAAAGGAAGCATATCCTCTGGTCCTCGATTTCAACTGATCGAAAAAGTCGAGCAAAATTTCACTTAGAGGGAGATGATAATGGACCTCCACGCGGCTCTGGCTCAAATATTGCATGTTTTTGAACTCCCCCCGCTTTTCCTGGCAAAGTTCCATAATGGCTCCCAGATGCTCAGGGGGAGTCAAAATCACCGCGGATACGAAAGGTTCCTCTATCTTAGCGATCTCCGCCAAGGGAGGAAAATTGGCTGGATTCCTTAAGTTCAATACCTCGCCATTCTTCTTGGTCACCCTATAAGCCACGCTGGGCGTCGTTGCCAGAAGTTCCAGATCATACTCCCTTTCCAATCTCTCCTTCACTATTTCCATGTGAAAAAGCCCAAGAAAACCAGATCTAAAACCGAACCCCAAAGCGTGAGAGGTCTCAGGATGGTAAACAAAGGAGGGATCACTCAACCTCAGCTTCTCCAGAGCATCCTTTAGACTCTCATAATCGCCCTCCACCGGGTATAAACCGCAAAACACCATGGGTTTTACCTCCTTATACCCACTTAATGGCTCCCATGCCGGATTATCAACACAGGTGATGGTGTCACCGACCTTTGTATACTTGGGATCCTTTATCCCCGCGATGACATATCCCACCTCGCCCACCGAAAGTTCGGAAGTAGGTTGCATATCGGGTCGAAAAATTCCAACCTCTTCTACCTCACCAATTTTTGAGGTTGCCATCATCTTTACCCTCATACCGGGCTTGATAATCCCATCTACCACTCTAATGAAGACGATGACTCCCCTGTAAAAATTGAATAGTGAATCGAAGATGAGAGCCCTTAAGGGAGCATCTGGATCTCCAGAAGGGGGAGGAATCTTCCTCGCGATTGCTTCCAAAATTTGAGGTACTCCCAGACCGGTTTTGGCGCTTACAAGGAGAGCATCACCGACGTCGATGCCCAGAGCCTCCTTAATTTCCCGTTTCACCCGCTGTGGATTGGCGTTTGGAAGATCTATTTTATTGATCACGGGTATGATCACCAAATTATTCTCCAGAGCCAAAAGGGTGTTGGCCACCGTCTGGGCTTCCACACCTTGAACAGCGTCCACCACGAGCAACGCTCCCTCGCAGGCGGCGAGACTCCTCGAAACTTCATAGGTGAAATCGACATGTCCCGGGGTATCGATGAGATTCAAAATGTATTCTTTACCATCCTCGGCGGTATAAAGCAATCGCACAGCCTTAGCCTTGATGGTCACTCCTCTCTCCCGCTCCAAATCCATCCTATCCAATACCTGCTCCACCATCTCCTGCTCTTGGATGGTATGGGTGAGCTCGAGGAGGCGATCGGCGAGCGTGGATTTGCCGTGGTTAATATGGGCGATGATCGAGAAATTTCGAATATGTCTGGAGTCCACCTACGGTCTTCCCTTCAACCGAGTCACCATCAGTTGGTAAGCGAAGTGCAATTCTTCGATCTTCAAAAGTATAGCCACCCCTATGTAAATGATGACACCGAGCAAAATACCCACTCCAAGGGAGAGTATCTGCCCCAAAAGAGAGACGCCAACATAAAGGACCGTGACTCTCCAACCATAGAAGGCGACCACACCGAGGATGATGGAGGCAAATGAGATTTTAGCGAAGGAGATGGCTATCTTTTTGCCACCCATACCGCCGAGTCTTCGCCTTAAAATCTCCATCAAGACAACGAGGTTAAACAGGCAAACCAGAGAGGTGGAAAGGGCGATTCCTCCGTGTGCATATCCAAGCCAGGAAAGAGAAGATGGCAAGTCTATGAGTTTGGCAAAGATGGGTAAATAAATCATGAAAAACCAATCTCCAAAATAATTCACGATTATGGAAAGTCCAGCTACAACCATCGGCGTAAAGGTATCCTTCAGAGAATAAAAGGCTCGATTAACGAGGTGTAATTCTCCGGCGGCGAAAAGCCCCACCGCGTAATAGAATAGAGCCGATGCGGTGAGGAGCGTAGCCGTTGGAGTGAACCTTCCCCTTTCAAAGAGGAGTCGAATGATGGGTATGCCCAAGGTCATCAGACCCACCGATGCGGGCAGTATGATGAGACAAAGGGTTCTTATTCCAATAGAAAGAGAATTTTTGAGTCCTTGGATATCATTTCGAGCCGCCTGGCGAGAAAAGGTGGGAAACAATACGGTGGAGATGGCTATGGCAAAGAGTCCCAGGGGAAGTTGCCAAAGCCTGATGGCATATCCCAAGCTTGCCACACTACCGGTGATCAACCGTGAGGCAAATCGAGTATCCACGATGGTATTTATATCAACGCTGGCGAGACTGATGACCACGGGAACCAGGAGAGCACCTACCTCTCTCACCCCAGGATGGTGCCAATTAAATATCAGAGAATACCTAGCACCTCTGCCTGAGGTGAAGGGAATTTGCATCAGGAATTGAAAGAGGCTACCTACGACGATGCCCAATGCCAAACTAACGACTCCCATCTTAGGAGCTAAAAACACAATGCAGGCAATGATAATGAAATTCCATAACACTGGAGATAAAGCGGGGGCCGTAAAATGTTCATAAGAGTTGAGAATTCCCATAACCACACCGGCCAATGCCATGAACAAAACCGATGGAAAAAGTATCCTGGTCATGATCAGAGCAAGTTTAAAGGTCTGTGGCTTGTTGGTAAAGCCGGGGGCTAGGATTGAAATGAGTTGAGGAGCGAAGATCATTCCCAATCCAAGAAAAAGGCAGAGTATGAGCACCATGAGATTGATAACCGAACTGCATACTTCCCAGGCGCCTTTCCTGTCTCCCCTAGCGAGATAGGAGGTAAAAACGGGAATAAAAGCAGAACCAATGGCGGCATCCGCGAGAAGCATTCGGAAAAGATTTGGTAAGATGAAAGCCACTCGGTAGGCATCGATCTGAACGTGAGCACCAAAATAAGCCGCCATAACCTGCTCTCTCACCAGACCAAAAATTCGAGATAGCAGGGTGGCGGCCATAACTATGACCGCTGCCGTGGCCAATTTTGGGACACGGGCGGAATATTCTTGCTCGGATATCTCCATTTCATCCATATTTCCGCTTTCGATGGTATTGATGACTTATTATATCATTGAAGTTTTTTGCGAAAAAGAAAGATATGAAACCTGCAGCATTATCCAATCGACACGGGATCAGCATTGCGAGCATTCTCTTGAATGATGGGAAAAGATATGGTAGACTCATAAAGATAAAAAGGAGGAGGTCAAAGGGTGGCTCAAATAAAATCTCAGATCAAAAGGATAAGACAGGCAGAGAAACGACGGTTGAGGAATAAAAGCGTCAAGTCCGCCATTAAAACCCATATTTCCAAGTTTAATGAGGCCGTTGAGTCCAAGGATAAAGATTCGGCGAAGGAAGCTCTGGGGAAAGCGATAAAGGCTTTGGATAAAGCGGTATCCAAGGGCGTCATTCATCTCAATAGCGCTGCGAATAAAAAATCAAAACTCGTGAAAAAATTCAACACCCTCTAGGGGGTCAGACCTCCCCAAGTATCTTGACCAGCAAGCCTAAATTCAAAATCCTAAATCCTAAACCTTATTTCATTTTGTTTTGGACCTTTGAATTTTGAACATTAGATATTGTTTAGTGCTTAGTATTTTGAAACCTGTCCTGAGCTTGTGAAGGATCAGAATTTAAGCTTAAGATAACTACTCCAAAATTTTGACAACCAAAGTTTCCAATATCAATCGGGGGTTCTTGTCGCTGCTCTTCATATCCAGATCCGCTTCCAATAAAAGTTCGTGAGCCCGTTTTAGCTGTTTGAACGAAAAGTTTCGACACTGTCGCTTGAGCCTTTCCACTACGAAAGAGGGAAGTTTTAATTCCCGCATTAACTGCTGATCGTTGGCTCCCCTTTCAAGAAGAACCTTCGCTTTAAGTAACAATCTAAACTGCCTAATAATCATGTGATAAATACGGGTAATGGTCTCTCCCCCTTTAAGAAGGCAATCCAAAGCGCTCAAGGCATGAGCCTCGTCCCGCCTTGAAATGAAATCCATCAGGTCAAAAATGGTTTCTTCGGGCGTTTTACCGGTCACATAATTTATATCCTCAATATCGAGCTCCCTCTTGTCATCGTAAAATAGGGAGATTTTTTCTATCTCGTTTGCAAGCCTGTTCAAGTCCTGACCAATGGTTTGAAAGAGAAATTCCGCCGCTGATTTGGTCACCACTTTCCCTTTTTTCAAAAATTGCTTTTTAATCCAGTTAGGATAATCTCTGAATAGGAGTTTATACTCATGAATCTCCCCAAATTTCTCAATGGCTTTGTAAAGTCTATCCGATTTGTCCAGCTTACCCGCGACCAAAACTAAACAGGCATGTTCAGAGGGATTTTTAAGATAGTCGGACAAAAACGATACTTCGGATGGAGAGAGTTTATCCGCATCCTTTACCACAACGAGACGCCTATGGGAGAGGAAGGGAACTGTCTGAGCCGCCTGGACCATGGTCGAGGTACTATCTTCCCCACCTCGAAATTCCACGTAGTTAAAATCGAGAGGAGCCTCCTTTGCAAAGCGTGCCTTTAACCTATCCAGAGCTTCCTCCAAAAGCAACTTTTCGCTCCCAAAGATGAGATAAACGGGCTTTAAGCCCTTAAGACCTCTTTGTGCTTTGGCATGATCTCTTTCCAAATTCAATATCTCCAACTCTCTAACGACTTCGGACAAATCTAATTTCTGGTGAACCATAATTACTGATTTCTTAAAGTGGGTGGGCTAAGGAGGCGACTGTGCAGCCGACCGTTAAGCGAGCGAGGTTCGAAGAGCTGCGGCAAATTGCGCCCCCGAAGGAGGTGCGGATAGCAATTTCGCACTCTGAGAACCGAGGGAGTAGGGAGGCAAAACCGGAGCCTCCAGTCCACCCATCTTTGGATAATCTTGCATTAAACAGCAAATTCTGAAATTATGACCCATGCACCTAATCTATTTCTCGGTAATAACTCGAAAATTTTTGCCATCGGTTGATATTGTAACATCTCCATCTCTATCCGTACGGTAAATTTTTGCCCCCAAGGATTTTAATTTCGCCAAAGTCGATCTGGCTGGATGACCAAAGGGATTACCCTCCCCCACGGAAATCACCGCCACCTGCGGTGATACCTCCTTTAAGAATTTAAAATCACCTCCATTGGCACTCCCATGGTGAGGCACTTTCAAAATGGTACAACGCAAGGCCCGCTTGCCGGAGGGGGAAGTATCCCCACAGTCCAAAAGCAGGGATTGCCCCTCCCTCTCAATGTCACCAGGGAATAAAAGCGAGAAATCACCATATATCAGCTTTAAAACCACGGAATTATTGTTCAGATCCGAATTTGTACCGGTCACAAATTGAGGACGTGGATGAAGAATCAAGATTTTGAGCTTCCGTTCCTTCGACCCTATCTCGAATTCCTGCCCCATTCGAGCCAAACGATAGCGTATGCCCCTCTGGTTTATTGTGGTCAAGAATTCTTTGTACAGGTGAGAAGTGTGAGGCTGTCCTCCGTCTAAGACCATCCCCACTTCAAAACCTTCAATTACTTCGGTTAAGCCCCCCAGATGATCCGCATGGGGGTGGGATAAAACCAATAAATCGATTTTTCGAATCCCCCTTGCAGCTAAGCTTCGCCGCATGCCACTCGGAGCTTCCCCGCCATCTATGAGTATGTTTTCGCCGCTTTGCATTCGTATGAGAGCTGCATCACCCTGTCCGACATCAAAGAAGGTTACCGTGAAATCCTTCGGAGGTGCGCTCTTTCCCACCTGCCACCATATAACTCCCACCATTAAAACCAATACCACTATGAGCAATCTCCCTGGACGGGTCTTCGTCTTGAAATTGAAATTCCTTGAGCGATCATCGGATTTTCGCCATCGTTTCGAGGAGTAAATCCCTGCTATGACGGCAAAATAATAAAAACAGATATTTAAGGAAGAAGGAGTTTCCCAATATATGGAGCTCGCAGGCAAAGAAGCAAAGAAAGATGTGATTTTAAGTACATATTCCAAAAGCAGACCGGTAACTTTAAAAATGGGGCAAGCCAGAAAGGGTGAGAAAATCGTCATAAAGCTGGCGGCAAGACCTAGCCCAAGAATAGGGGCAATGGCGGGGACCACAAATAGGTTACTCACTACCGCCACAAGGGAAAGCTCGTTGAAGTAATAAACCAGGATAGGAGCGACTCCCACCTGAGCGGCAATGGATAAGGAGAGTAGCTCGCTCACCCTCCTTGGAAATAATTCAACCAACTTAGAGTTTAGAGTGGGAGCGATAAGGATGATCGCCAAAGCCGCCATAAATGATAATTGAAAAGCTACATCGTATATGAGAAAAGGATTATAAATGAGTAGAATGAGAGCCGCCACGGCGATAGCTGAAAGTAGGTTTTTCTCCCTGCCCAGAAGCCATCCCAAAAGTCCCACCGCAATCATTATTGAAGCCCTGAGCACCGAAGGACGACAACCGGCGAGCAAAACGTAGAAAAGCATGAAGACAGCGATTAAAGCTGATCTGGCGATGGGATTGAGCCTTAAAATTGAACTCAACAGATAAGCAATTGTAGCAATCATCCCCAGATGTAGTCCAGATACCGCCAAAATGTGCATCACACCAGCCTTTCGGAAATCATCCTGAAGCGTTCCGGAGATGCGCGAACGATCTCCGAGCAGGAGACCGATGAGTAACCCAGCTTGATCCTTAGAGAGAAATGAGGAGGTTTGGCTTTTAACCCTGGTTCGAAATCCAGTTATGATGTTCTGGATTGGATTACTCGACATCTGGGTGAACTTTATAGATTTGCGCTCAACACAAGTTGTATCTACCACAAAAAGGGTTTGAATCCTTTTCCGATATAAATACCGAGCATAGTGGGGATGGACATTGGATACAAGTATGGGTTTGCCTTTAATCGTAAGTCTCTGACCCCCTTGTATCCTAAGGGAGCTGGAGTTCTTGACAATTACTTTTGTAAGCTCACGCGCTTTCAAACGCTGTTGGGAGGTATCGATGCTTTCCACCTTAAAATCAAAGTGCAATTGATCTCCTTTTAAACTTGGTTCACCGAGGACTGTGCCACCTATCACCACGCTTTTGCCTTCCCTAGCTAAAGAAACTAAAATGCTTCCTTCAAGGGAAGTGATCACCAAGGAAGTGAGGAATAAACCGAGGAGAAGGAAGACAAGAAATGGTATGAAATAGCCGAAATGGATGGGATAGAAACCATGTTCAGCAATAGACCCACCTGCCATGCCTGGGCTTTGGCGGGCAGACCCACCTGCCGGATGGACAAGCAAGAGATAAATCCCCAGCAAAATAAGGGAGAGAAGGACGAGTAAAAGTGAAAGAATGGGAGAGATTTTGAAAATGTCTTCCAAAACTATGCCTAAGATGAAGGCAAGGGTCAGAAAAAAGATTGGAGGAAAATCACACTGTTGCATGTCTACAAAGGGTCAGACCTCCTCACCCCCTTTGACCTGCCTGGATAAAAATCTATTTCAAATTCGAATCCCAAAATATCTTTTTAGATGATGTCATAGGATGAGTCACGGGATGAATAAGTAAAAATTCCAATTAAGATTTTATTGTGCCTGATAAAAGAGGTATTAAGGTCTGACCCCCAATTAATTCACCGTGACTTTATCCTTAATTTGTTCGAACTTCTTGGGACCGATACCCTCAACCTTTTGAAGATCGTCAATGCTTTTAAAGCCCCCATTGGACTCGCGATATTCGATTATCCTTTGAGCCAGGACTGGTCCAATCCCAGGAAGCTGATCTAGCTGTTCAACCGAGGCTGTGTTCAGATTAATGGGACCATCAACGGTACCATTTCCCGACAGCGTGGGAGAGATGCTCTCTCCCTCCTTGGGTACATAAATTTTTTGACCATCCACTAATTTGGCTGCCAAATTAAGTGCATCGAGATTTGCCTCAGGGGTGGGGCCGCCCGCTATCTGGATGGCATCGGTAACTCTTTTTGTACCAGATAGTTCGTAAACACCTGGCGCCTTCACCGCTCCACAAACGTGAACCACAACCTCTAATGGCTTTTTGGCTCCTTGAGTTTTTTGTTCAATGGGAGTTATCTCCTTGACTGAAGTTGCGGATTTACTTCTCACATAAAGAATCCCTCCTCCCAAAAGAAGGAGGCTCACCAAAAAAATAATGGCAACGAGCTCCAATCGGCTAAAATGCAATCCCGCCGATGAAATCTTTTCCCCGATTAAAGTCTTTAGATCCTTCCTGAGATCCTCCATGTTTCTTAAGTTTTCCTATATCCACTTGATGTCAAATTGTATCGATGTTAGGAGAAATCTCCAGGTGTCGTAATTTTCGGCTAGACTGAAGAAGGTATTTGATGGCGCAAAATGAAAAGATGATCATTGAAGATAGCATGGCAATCGATGTTTCAATCCATGATCGTCTTTGCTCTTTAGCTCTCAATTTTCCTTTCTGCCCCATCTCAATTTCCTTCCTAGGTTGAGCGGGAGAACTCATAGAAGTGGGGAGGGGTGCTAATGATGCAGACTGAGCATTTTGACTTGCTTTCTGGCAATCTTCCTGGGACATGAGGGTTGAAGAATGGGACACAGGAATAGTGCAAGTATTCGAAGCAATTTCAGGGCGAGGTTTCTCGCCTGATTTAGTCTCAGGGATAGAGTCAGGGATACTTTCTAAGGCAGGACTGGGATTTGGTTTGAGGCTTGGATTTAATTTAGGATTTGTATTTAGTTCAGGATTTGGACTTGGTTCAGGATTTGGATTCGACTCTGAGACGGGTTTCGTAGAAGACTCAAAATGAGGAGAGGAGCTAGCCGGCTGACTTTGGAGAGTGGTAGCACCAGCCGGTGGTGAGACTTTCTCCGTGGATACGGATTCCATGGGTAGGAGGTGAGGTAACCACTTTTCAGGATCTTCGTAAACTGGATCTCCTCTAGTTCTCGTCCAAAACATTCCTAGATGAAGATGGGGAATGGGAGAGGAGATTTCACCCACGGAGGATATGATCCCTATAGGGTCTCCTTGATTCACCCATTGACCTTTGTGAACGGAGGCATCCACGGAAATATAAGTCGTCGTTAGGTCATTAGGATGATCGATGGAAATGTAAGGTTCACCTCGAGGAGTCTTTCCGACCCAGTGAACGCTTCCTTGAGCAGCCGCGATAACCTTTTCACCCACCGAAGCTTTGATATCTATACCTCGATGTTTGCTCCCATCGAATCGTGTTATGATTTCTCCCTTAACGGGCCAAATGAAAGAAACTTCTTGAGATTGAGCAGGAAAGGGGAGAATAAGACCCAATAGGAGTAAAAGAAAAACTATAATTCCAAGACGCCTCTGTCCCAGGATCAGACAAGATTCCTTCAATTTCCCCAACATATTTATGATCACCACTTCAGCTTGACGAGACCCGTCTGGGAATTTCTCCTTGACTTTTGCCATTTTAACCTTGAAACTTTTTAGGCTCCCACCTGAGAATAGATTGCACAAAAATTCTTTCCCATACAACTATCCTCTGGGGTAGTTTCCGGGGACAGTCCCTCCCCAACACATCTACCTTGCATTATGTTAAATCAAAACTAAATTTCTCCTTCCCGATAGGTCTTTAGTTTTAAGGGCGTAAAAAATTTCAGTGGCTTAGGTTCAAATCGTACCTGATCAATGGCTTTCCCGATACCTCCAGGTTTTGTGCGGCGATGGCTCCGAAGTATTCCTTCTCCCCAGATATTTTCACTCGACGAGATGAGTGGATGATCCCGGTTATTCCACCCTTGCCTGATGATCTAATATCTCCCTTGGCTACGAGGATGAGACCATCGACCGCTGGTTTGAGGTTTAAATCCCCCGAAATCTCGATTGCTCCCGTGGAGATTATGGTAGTGGTGTTGACATTCTTTCCACAGAGTTTCACATCACCGTCGACGAAGATTATTCCCTGCGGTTCTTTTAAATTGATATCTCCATTTATGTAGGTTCCATGAGTCTTGACTAGATGCTCGTAGTATTCGAAGTCTATTATGGGAAAGGGCTCGACTTTATAATTCTCGTGGACTTCCCCATCGATATTTGGCTTACCATTGATGATGATCGATCCCACAGCCGTGGTGTCCCCTTGAACCTCTGGGGAACCGGATACCACCGCATCACCATTGGAATAGATATTGCCAATTATCTTGGCATTTCCACTTATCCTTAAATCTTTATTTGAAAAGAGAACATGGTTAAAGATAGTCTTTATGGTGAACTTCCAGGAAGCTTTGGTTTCGTTTCCCGCTTTGTCGCTCACTTTTATTGTTACCTCGTGCTCACCCGTGGAGAGGTACTCCTCAGGGGTGTAAAGGAGCAGGTTCAGTTGTTTAATATAAGTGTAGTTGACCCTTTGCCCATCCACCTCCATTTGGATGGAGTCCTCATCTATCCCTATCCCCAAGGGATCATCCTCCACCATGGCGAAGATGGCTGGCTTATGCCATGGAGTATAGCTTCCATCCTCCGGTGTGAGACCAGTTATGGTCGGAGGTGCGACATCCATTAACCAATCGATATTTTGAATTTCATTTATTAAAAAGTTTCTCTGAAAAATAGCGTAATCTTTTCCCAGATCATTGGTGGGATTTTGAATATGTGCATTGATTACACTCTCTAAAATCTCTTGAAATTTATCTTCGTCAATTATTTCAGCGTGAATTTTGAACTCTTCACCTCCTTCAATTGCTATGGTTTTCTCCTCGACTTGCATGATTCCAGCTTCTTCAGCTTTAGTGGCTACATCGCACCAAAAGCTATAAGCGATGAAATCAGACCAGTTCAGCGCCTCACTTGGTTGAGGATCAGAAAATGGTTCTACCTCAGAAGCCCAGGCAGGTTCGGAAGCGAAGAATGGATAAAGCTTACTCGCACTTTGCGAAGATATGCTCTCAGATTGAGCCGACACTAGGGTGAAGGGTATAACGGGTATGTCCAGTGAGATTTTTTCCCGAGGAGTTAGGGCTAAAGCCCAACCTCCGACATATCGTTTTGATAGGGATATATTTTCTTCCGCGCCCCTCGATCTCATGGCACCGATGAATTCATCGAGATAATAATCGGGATTAAAGCCTTGTAATATAGCTTTGGCTCTCGCCTTCGATTTACAGATAAAGTAGGCTGTTTGCATGACCTTAACTATCCCTGCCCACATCCGACATCGCGCTTTGATTTCCCACTCCTTCATCGTGGAATCCAACGCATCTTTTTTGATGTTATAATCGCTCCCAAATAGATCGTCTTCGTGAATGCGTATCATTTCGTAATTCACCAGAGCTTTCCATATCTGCTTCGGATAAAAGGTAAATGAGGTGCTGATCGGTCCTCTGGTCAGATACATGTAATAGTCGTAAAGAAATTCTCCTCGGGCATGGAATCGAGCCTCTTTAGAAAGCATACTTTCGGGTATGAGAAATAAATTTGGATTGTGAGCCACCCAGTCAGCGGAGATGTGCCCACCCCAACCCAGAGCACTTGCATAAAAAGGGGAAGAGCTATCACCAAAACCACGTATTTTGAGCATGAGGTAGGCGAAGTTTGGTTTATCGATGAAGGGGTAGATTATCTCATTTCTGCTATTCCTTTCCGGTTTTGGATTCGGAGAGTGGACATAATCCGCAACTGGACCAAGGCTCGGGGGAAGAGCGAACATATCCGGTCCCGTTCCATTACCGTAATATATATCCTCAAAATCCACCAAATCGTACTGGGTCTCGATCTCGCGATTGATATGATAGTGAGTCAAGGGATCCCAAGCCCAAAGAGCCTTCGGCATTGAGATACAAAGAAAGAGTGCCAAGAATTGTATAACAAAAAATTTGCGAAATCTCCTCAAAATATCCTCTCCTAATCCAAAATGGGAAGCTTTATCCACCCTCGTTTATTTATCTCTATGCGCACGGGTCCAAAGCCCAGTCTTTCGGGTGGTTTTTCCACCCCAACCAAGGTTATCTTCTCAGCTCCAGCGCGAATGAAGAAGGTTTCATTGTAACCCACATCGTATCTAAGTCCCAAGATGAAACCGGACCCGCCTCGGTATTTTGCATAAATGTAAGTGAACTTCTTTCCCGAATCCCTCTTTAGTTGGGGATTGAGTACGAATCGATCCTGAGGGCGTTTTCTCAAAGGAAGCTCAATGAAATTCTGCCTGCTTACAACAGCAAAACCTTTCTTAAGTATGGGAATGTAAATTTTAAGCATCTCCCCATGAGCAGTGTGTATTGGTTTGAATGCAACATTTGGAACTCTGTCCTTATGATATTCATCATAATATGCTTCCACTCTTCGAAACACATTTTTTGCCAGCTTCCCATCTTTAGTAGGAAAGGGCAAGTAAAGGGTTGTATCCCGGAGAACCTCGCCCTCCTTTGGAGAAAGGTTAACTATATACTCGAGCTGAACGTTCCTCCAGCATCCCATCAAAAAGAGAGAAAAGAAAATCAACACAAGGAATAAAGGAATTAATCGCCTAAATGACATACTTACCAACTCTTTTCTACCACTCGGATTTAACCTTAACTTTTACTTCTTTGGTGTCGCTCAATAAGGGATCATTCGCATTGCAAGCTGTAATCTTAATGGTATAAATTCCATCGGGAGCTATTAATACCCCTTTGTCTCTCTCAAGGACTGCGATCTCCTCGCAGTTGATTATCCCGTGCCACTTCTCTATATGGTCTCCTCCTTCCCTTACCCCACCATCCATCAAAGTCTTAACCAACCTACCCCCAGAATCAAATATTTCCATAGTTACTCTTGATTTCCTTTCCAAGTGGTAATAAATACTAATTTCACCAGTCTCCTCATAAGGATCAAATTCCTGTGGTTGGGCTTTAACGTCTGTGATTATATCCTGACCACCCTCTCCAGGATAAAACCAGAGTTGGTATGGACCTTCATCCAGATTTGAGGGAGTCTGTTTCTCAAAGAAGAAAGCGGTGGCGAGTTCCTTTGGAAAATTATATTTTGACCATGCCGTTCTGGGGTTGAAGTTTCGGTTGAAACCAATTGAAGGATCATAATCATCGGTTTGGAAATTGATTCGCCAGGTTTCTCCCTTATTGTAGGAAATATTCTGGAAGATTTCATATTGATTTTCACCCCAACCTTGTACTGCTGGGAAGATGAATTCTCCGTAGGAGCCTAGAGTAAGTTGCCCTCCCGAATTAGTAGAGACAGGATAGATGCTCCATCTATCTATGTGATCGGAGGCAGTAGGATTATCTCTTATAAATACAGCTGATGTTCCTTGAACAGGTACTCTTCTGGAGTTAGCGAATTCTCCAACAGATACCAGTGGAGTATCATCCTCATCTACCAGAATAGTTGGTTGGGTGTCTCGTGCAAAGAGATATTCTATATCTTTCCAGATACCATTTTCTCTTTTCTGATATAGGTAGCTAGGAGTATCCCAGTAAAACCACACACCCGTACCATAAAGCACATGAATTTGGTCTTGGTCATCTACAATTATTGAGGGGAAACGGCAGCCCCCGGTATACCAACCAAAGAAGACGAGCTCTCCCGATGTCCAGGTTTCCTGATAGTAATCATAGAAATAGTAGACGATGCCAATGCGCGGATCCTGACAGCAAATCAAATGGATGTTGTCACATCGGTCTACACAGGCACAGGGAGAGAAACTGAGCCAACCGGGATGGGGAGTATAACCGTAGGGGTGCCAATACCTTGAGACCTTGCATGGAGATGACCAGGTTTCTCCATTATCCTTTGAATATATCCAATAGATGTAGCCCTCCTCCTGGTAGAAGACGTTTAGAGTTCCATCACTTTGTGAGCAGATGCAGGGTTGGACTTGATATCGGTTCGACTCGGAGATGAGGGGAGCAATGCATGCTCCAGAACTCCAGATCTTGCCCTCAGTCGAGCTTGAATAGACTATCCTCTTTTTGCCCTCATGTAATTTCACGAATACCCAGTGGATTCTTCCTCCCACCTTCACAAAGCTTCGAGCGTTGGCGGGCGTAAGCCAGCCATCATTTCCAGTATAAATTGCGGCGTTGGCATTGGAAGAGGTTAATCCTCGTGCATTGAAAGGATTTAGAAAAAGGATGACCGATCCAAAGAGAAGAAGAAAAGCGATGCAGAGTGATTTTATCCCTAAAAGTTTAGATGGCTTCATTATATCCTTAAGAGTTTAGATGGCTTCATTGCAACGATAGTTGCTTAAACTTGCTCTTAGTACCTTGTAACAGAATCGCAGAAATGTCTTGTTATGACAACTGTCTGCAGGGCTAGTTTTTGCTAAGGATAAACTCACTAATTACTTTATTTGAAGAGCATTTGACCAGTGTTATAATTGCCCAAGATATGAGTAAACTGCCAAGAGTCAGCCAAGAAGGTAATTCCAGTGAAAATGGTGCCCTAGGATTATTTATTAACTTTGCCAAGAATCGAATTAAACTGAGTGAAGAGTTTGAAGCGATTTTCAGTTCCTGTTTTCCGGTAGATTTTCCTTAAGTGGAACTTTACCGTGGATGGAGAGATGAAAAGCTTCTGAGCAATTTCCCGATTGGAATAGCCTTGTAACAAGTACTTCAAGACTTCTAACTCCTTTGGAGTGAAATGGAATTTATTATAAATGGGATGATCTTCGATCATTTCCACGGATTTTGGCACAGGAAATGGGTTAATGGAAGATTTCTCTTGAACCACCGATATTATGGCTTTGATTAGTTCCATCGAGGGAGCGGATTTTAAGAGGTAGCCATCAATACCCGTTTTAATTAACTCATTAAAGATTGAATCGTCTTCTAAGGTGGATAAAACCACAACTTTTGTATTGGGATTAACCTTCTTAAATCTTTTTATCAGCTCAAAATCACTTAACTCGGTTGCGTCAAGGCTCCATAACAACACGTGGCAGGGCGAGTTTTCCGCTACCCTTATAGCTTCCGCAAGATTTCCAGTAACCTGAGTGATCTCAAAATCTCGCTCCTTTTCTAAAATCATTCTCAAGCCCAACAGGTATATATCATGGTCTTCGACGAGGAATAGCTTTATTTTCTCCAAAGGTGCCCCTCCAGAAGAGTTCCAGCCTTGCTTTTTACCTCCTAAAATCTTCCAACTCTACTTGCATTAGATTGCACAAAAATTCTTTCCCATAAAACTATCCTTTGGGATAGTTTTCACATCATTTGGCATTATATATTGTTATATTGCTCGAGGGAAAAATTTAAATTAAGGATTCATTGTAGCTGGTAGATAGGTACGTCGAGGTCTGACCCTGACCTTAAGGTTTGAGGAGTTCTTTGAATTCTTGGTATGCCTTTTTTACTTCATCGGTGGAGGCTTCATCCTCTAGAGTGCTCAAATCTCCAATGAGGGATTTGGTAACAATGGCCTTCAATACCCTTCTCATAATCTTTCCGCTTCTCGTCTTGGGGAGTTTTGCTGTAAAGTAAATGCTTTCTGGTGTTGCTACCGGTCCAATGACTTTTCTCATATGCTCCCTTATCTGCGAAGCCAATTCTTCCGAGGGTTTATATCCCTCTTTGAGGATAGCGAAGATAAGGATGGTCTCTCCCTTAACTGGGTCTGGTTTGCCCACCACGGCACTTTCAGCTACCGCCGGATGCGATATACAAGCACTTTCAAGTTCCGCCGCCCCCAACCTGTGACCGGCGATTTTTAAAACCTCATCGGCTCTGCCAATCACCCACAGATAACCATCACCATCCTTTATGGCATAATCTCCGGTATAATACTTCCCAGGAAACTTCGACCAATAAGTGTCCTTGTACCTTTCGGGATCCTTATAGATGGTCATCATCATTCCGGGCCAAGGTTTATTTATAACCAAATATCCCTTCACTCCGGTGGGAACTGAACGCCCTTTCTCGTCCACCACATCCACTTCAATTCCAGGTAAAGGCAGAGTGGCGCTGCCGGGTTTTAGAGGAACAAGCTCTATGCCCGGCGCCGGAGAGATCATTATCCCGCCAGTTTCAGTCTGCCACCAGGTATCGACTACGGGGCACCGCTTGCCCCCGATGTTCTCAAAGTACCAAAGCCAAGCTTCGGGATTTATGGGTTCACCCACGCTGCCCAATATCTTTAAACTCCCAAGGTCACGCCCCTCTAACCACTCCTTTCCGAACTTCATAAACATTCTTATTGCGGTGGGAGAAGTATAGAAGCTTGTTACCCGATATTTTTCAATGATCTCCCACCATCGAGCTGGTGTAGGATAATCCGGTGCCCCCTCATAGATCACTATAGAAGCTCCCCAGGTCAAAGGGGCATAAACTATTTTACTGTGTCCAGTGACCCAACCGATATCAGCGGTGCACCAATATACGCTGTCCTCCTTTATATCAAATATCCATTTGTATACGGAATGGTTGAAGGTTATGTATCCCCCAGTTGAATGCACTATCCCCTTGGGCTTTCCCGTAGTTCCAGAGGTATGAAGGATAAAAAGAGGATGGTTTGACTCCACAGGCTCAGGTTTAACATAAGTTTTGGACTCATTGAGTAGCTCACCGAGGAAGATGTCTCTACCCTTCTTCATCTTAACTTCCACATTTGCTCTGTTTACCACAATTACCCTCTCGATGCAGGGAGTTTTACTCAAAGTTTCATCGGCTATATCTTTCAAGCGGATGATTTTTCCTCTTCTAAATCCCGCATCGGCGGTTACGAGCACCTTGGCTTCCACATCGTTAATTCGGTCAGCCAAAGCTTGGGCACTGAAACCCGAGAATATTACGGTGTGCGGTGCCCCAATTCTAGCGCAGGCAAGCATGAATATGGGAAGCTCCGGTATCATTGGAAGGTATAGGGCGATTCTATCTCCCTTTTTAATACCCAGATTTTTTAGGACAGAGGTAAATCTATTCACTTCCCTATAAAGTTGAGCATAACTCAATGCTTTCGTCTCCCCTCGTTCGCCTTCCCAATAGAGGGCTACTTTATTGCGACGCCAAGTTTTGAGATGATTATCCACGCAGATATACGATACATTGAGCTTCCCGCCAACGAACCACCTGGCAAAAGGTAGCTTCCATTCTAAAACTTTATCCCAGGTCTTAAACCAGGGAAGCTTCCGGGCTTCATTCTCCCAAAAACCCTCGGGATCTTCGAGAGATTTACTATAAACCTCTGAGTACTTCATGATCGGCCAATATTTCTCCTTGAATGGTAAAGATGTTATCTCAACCACATCAAACACCCCTTTTTATAAAGTCAAATCAACCTCATTTCCAAGGCTGACGAATTTGAATCCCAAGCTTATTCGCCCCTCGCATCTTGTTAATTATTTCACACTTTATCACACTTTAATTAGAAATCAATAATTTTAATCAATCCTTTTTTAATCCTGATTGAACTTTTGCATTCTTAGGCAAGAAAACCTCACTCATCCTGCCCGCCATAGCCTGCGCCCGCCTGTCACTGCGAGCTCGCCTGCCTACCAAGCAATCCGTTAATCCTTTTTAACAGGTCTAAAGACCTGTTTCTACGGTAATTGACGGTCAAGTATAATTCTTTACAATTAATCAATGTTGCAATGAGGTCAGGGGGTTTTTAACTGCTGGCGACGCGGGTTTCGTGCACCACGAGATTTATGAGCTTACCGGGCACCGTGATCACCTTAACTATCTCCTTACCCTCGGTGTATTTCTTCACTTTCTCAGAGGAGAGGGCAACCTCTCTCATCTCATCTTCGGTGATATCGGCAGGAACTTTGATTCTATCCCTTACCTTGCCATTCACCTGCACCACCAAGGTGACCTCTGGAGCCTTGGCAAGCTCTTCATCGTAAGAGGGCCAAGTTTGGAGATAAATGCTCTCCCTGCCTGCCGGCAGGCCAGGCTTGCCCCCCATTTTTTCCCAAAGCTCCTCAGCGATGTGGGGAGCGAACGGCGAGAGGAGCAACACCAATTTCTCCGTGGTTTCTCTTAAGACATCGTCATTTCGAGCTGCCCCACACTTGCTCTCATTGTACTTAAAATTGGCATTGACTAGCTCCATGATCGCAGCAATTGCCGTATTGAAACTGTAGCGTTCCACATCCTGTGTGACTTTCTTGACAGTCCTGTGGGTCATATACTTAAGCTCCTTATCGAGCTCGTCCAGCTCCCTGGATTCACAGGTTCCATGCGTCCAGGATTCTATATTCTCATGGACCACTCTCCAGACCCTATTCAAAAACCTGAAGCAGCCCTGCACTCCCTGGTCGCTCCAGTCCAAATCCTTCTCAGGAGGAGCAGCGAAGAGGATGAACAACCTCCCGGTATCGGCGCCATATTTATTAACTATCTCATCACAAGAGACGACGTTACCCTTAGATTTGGACATCTTAGCACCATCTTTTACGACCATCCCTTGGGTGAGAAGATTTGAGAAGGGCTCCTTCGCCTTGCACAGTCCCATATCATACATCACCTTGGTAAAGAAACGAGCGTAGAGCAGGTGCATCACTGCATGCTCTATGCCTCCGATGTACTGGTCCACCGGCATCCAGTAATTTGCAGCTTCGGTATCGAAAGAAGCCCTATCCTCGTGAGGACTGGTATATCTCAAGAAATACCAGGATGAGCAGGTGAAAGTATCCATAGTGTCCGTCTCACGCCTGGCGGGACCAAAACACTTGGGGCATGTGGTTTTCACGAATTCTTCGACTGCCACCAGAGGTGAAATTCCCTTCCTCCTGAAATCAACATTCTCAGGTAAGATAACCGGCAAATCCTTCTCGGGTACGGGAACTATGCCGCATTTGTCACAATAAATGATGGGGATGGGGTTGCCCCAGTATCTCTGACGAGAGATGAGCCAGTCCCTAAGTCTATAGGTCACAGCGAATTTACCTATCCCCTTTTCTTCCAAATACGTTGTGACCGCCTTCGTTCCCTCCGTACTGGGCATTCCGGTGAAGGGACCCGAATTTACCATGACACCTTCGCCCTCGTATGCTTGGGTCATGGTCCTTTCATCGAGAGGTTCGTCCTCTAGTTGGATGACCACCTTAATGGGAAGATTATATTTCCTAGCGAATTCGAAGTCCCTCTGGTCGTGGGCGGGAACGGCCATAATGGCTCCGGTTCCATACTCCATCATCACATAATCGGCGATCCAGACCGGGACATCTTCCCCATTTAAGGGATTAATCACGTATTTTCCTATGAAAAGACCCTGCTTCTCAATCTCCGGGGCGGTGCGATCGATCTCGGTCTTGGTAGAGACCATTCTCCTGAAAGCTTCGACTTCCTTCCGGTACTTGGTGCCAACCACCAGTTTATCCACCAATGGATGCTCAGGTGCAAGGATGAAGAAGGATACTCCAAAGAGAGTATCCGGTCTCGTGGTGAAGATGGGGATTTTTTCACCTGAATCCTTGAGGGGAAAATCGACCAGAGCGCCTTCACTTCTACCGATCCAATTTGTCTGCATGATTTTGACTCTCTCCGGCCAACCGGTGAGTAGATCCAAATCCTTGAGCAGATCCTCAGCGTATTCGGTGATCTTGAAAAACCACTGTTCAAGTTGTCTGCTTTCCACCAGGTTATCACAACGCCAGCAACGTCCCCCCACAACCTGTTCATTAGCTAAAACCGTCTCGCAGCCTGGACACCAATTCACGCTGGCTTTCTTCCTGTAAACCAATCCTCGTTCCATGAACTTGAGGAACAGCCATTGCCCCCATCTATAGTAATCGGGCTCGCACGTGGTGATCTCTCGACCCCAGTCATAGCTTATCCCCTGGCGCTTCAATTGCTTGCGCATGGTGGAGATGTTTTGATATGTCCATTCCTTGGGGTGGATGCCATGCTGAATGGCGGCATTTTCCGCGGGGAGACCGAAGGCATCATATCCCATGGGATGAAGAATATTATACCCCCTCATCTTGTTATATCTGGCAACGACGTCGCCTATAACGTAATTCCTCATGTGACCCATGTGGAGTTCCCCCGAAGGGTAGGGGAACATCTCCAGGATATACTTCTTCTTTTTAGTGGGATCTTCAGTGACTTTGTAAAGATTTGACTCTTCCCACTTCTTCTGCCACTTTTCCTCAATTTTTACGAAGTCGTACTTTTCTGCCATCTTCCCTCATCCACTCTATATAACTTAGCTTGGAACATATCTCCCAGGGTTTCTGTACTTGTCGGTGCTTAACACTCACATTATCACTTGATTAACTCTGTGTTTTCAGGTCGATTTCTATTTTCGTATTTGCGCAAGTATGAAAAAATCTGGTTAGAATTGAATCATAGCATGAATTTATAATCCAAAATTAGTTTGTCAAACAGTCACATTGGACTTCAGACATTGACTTATACAATACTCTTTTACAAGTTTTAACAGCGATAGTCAAATAAGTAAAAAACCTTCCATCAAGTCGAAAGGTTTACCTTACTTTATCTATGCATAATGAAATTAATTTGCGCCTAAGTTTGCGTTTAACCCTCAGGGGAAAACAATATCCCAAGTTTAGCAGCCAAATTGTTTAAGTCCTCAGGGTATAACTCATTAATTTTAGATTATATTTCGCACATAAACCTCTCTTATCAATCAAAGATTTATAATAATAATTTTGGTTTATTATCTTTTCAGCCAAAGAGCGACATTTGTGCCCATCTTTGGCAATGCATGAAAAGCTAATGGAGGAAGTATTCGCTGAGAATCCAGCTTCTTCAATAGCTTTGTTCCAGCTACCGAAGACAGAACGATAAGTATTAGGACTAGGATATGCAGGATTCGAATTAAATTCCTCATGATATGGAATTCTGCCATAGGCTCTAATAAATTGTTCGATAATGGCAATCAATTCCCATTTGGTGTAGAGTGGATGAGTAGAACAAAATTTCCCATTTCCTCAATTAATCTCACGAGCTTCGGCTAAAAACTCTTTATTGCAGTTTTTACAAAACCGTTTAAATTTAACCACAAAATCATCACTAATATCTCTACTACTCGCTACCGACTTCCCACTCCCAACTTAATGGTGGAGGCGGTGGGAATCGAACCCACGTCCGAAAGCAACCTCATGAGACTTCTACGAGCGTAGCCTATGTTTATAATTCGCACTCAAGGAACCCACAGACAGGTTCTTGAGCGCTATCCCGTTTAAGTTTCTCTCCACCCTAAACAGGAGCTCAGGTGGAGAATAGCCTGCTAACCGACGCCACATCTGGAGTCACAGGCCTGCTCCAGAGGACGTAGCCGCAATTAAGCGGCTAGGGTATATGATTCGTTTGCGTCTATTTTACGCCCAACACTTTTATCCATACGGATCCCTTTCGGGACGAGCTGTTGGAACTCGGCTCGCTTCTCTCACACAAACTGCCTCCGTCGAAACCCTTCGCCCCCACTCAATTGTCAATGTCCAATACCAGTTGCCATTCAAAAATAATTATATCATACACCATAGATTATCGACTACTAGCAGGTTTTTGCCTCTCTTTGAGAGCCCGCTCAATTTCCCGTTTCGCAGTCTTTTCCGCGATTTCCCTTCTCTTATCATAAAGGCACTTACCCTTAGCTAAACCCAGCTCGACCTTGGCAAAGCCACGAGAAAAATAAATCATGAGAGGGATTAGGGTATATCCCTTTTCTTCAGTTTTTCCAATGAGGCGTCTTATCTCGCTCTTGTGCAAAAGGAGTTTTCGAGTTCGCCTCGGGTCAGGTTTGAGGACATCCCCATGCTCATAGGAGCTGATGTGCATATTGTACAGAAAGACCTCACCATTCTTGATCCTGGCAAAGCTATCCCTCAAACTCACCTTTCCCGCGCGCAGCGACTTTACCTCAGCTCCTTCGAGGGCTATGCCGGCCTCATAGGTCTCCTCGATGAAATAATCGTGATACGCCTTCTTATTCCTCGCCACTACCTTTTGCTCCGCCATGATAAATCACCAAACTCAGTATATCAAAGATGAATTGGTTCAGGCGAGTACAAAATCTATTCGCCTCTCACCTATGACCACGTTCGCAACCCTTATGGTGACCTCTTGTCCCAGCCTAAAAATCTTTCCCGTGCGTTGTCCCCTCAGTAGGAAACGATCGGGCTCGAAGTGATAATAATCATCCGTTAAATCCCGGACGTGAATCAAACCCTCAGCGGAGTTTGGGATCTGAACGAATAAACCATAGGCGGTCACCGCTGTTATGATCCCTTTGAAGACATCCCCGATATGTTGCTCCATCAACTCGCAGAGCTTGAGATCGACGGAATCCCTCTCGGCTTCATCAATCTCCCTCTCTCGAATGGAACAATGCTCACAAATCTCCGGAAGCCTTTTGACTAAATCCAAAATCTTTGGATGAGAAACCTCCCCTTTTAGCAAAGCTTTTACCACTCGATGCACCACAAGGTCTGGATATCTTCGAATGGGAGAGGTGAAATGGGTATAGCAATCTGAGGCCAACCCAAAATGGGGTTTACAAACCGGAGAATACCTCGCTTGTTTCATGGCACGTAATAACAGGTAATTGATCAGCAACCTTTCCGGTCTCTCATGAGCGTAAGCGATGATGTTCTGGAAAGTTTTGGGATGTATAGTCCTCATGCCCTTTATGGGATAACCCAATCCCTTCACCAACTCTTTGATTTGAGTCAGCGCTTCTGGTTCTGGTTTCTCATGTACCCTGTAAATCATGGGTAAACCCTGCCGGCCGTGCCTACCAGCAGGCCCGCCTGGAGCGAAGCCTCCCTTTGGGACCGGACGGACAGGCTGGCGCACGAATCCCGCCACAGTCTCATTGGTCAAAATCATCGTTTCCTCTATGAGCATCGTAGCTGGAGTTCTTTCTCTGATCACTACATCCACGGGCTTTAACTCTTCATCGAGGATGACCTTAGGTTCGATGGTTTCAAAGTTTATGCTTCCCCTTTTTATCCGCCTTTCCTCTAAGATATTGCTGAGCTCTCTCAGCTGCGACAGGCATTTCCGTATCTCCTCATTTTCAAATTCTTTCGTGATGAACAATTCATCGACTTCTTCGTAAGTGAGACGGAAATCGCTGCGGATTACCCCTTCTGCTATTTCAAAGTGCTTCACCTTGCCTCTCTTATCCACGAGCATCTCCACGGAAAGTGAAAGCCTATCGACCTGAGGATTGAGACTGCAAATTTCGTTAGAAAGCTTTGATGGAAGCATGGGGATCACTCTATCAACAAGGTAGGTACTAAATCCCCTACTGGCAGCCTCCGCATCTAAAGCACCATTCACATTCACATAGTGGGAGACGTCAGCGATGTGGACCTTCAACAAAAAATTGCCCAATTCATCCTTCTTGATGGATACCGCGTCGTCGAAGTCCTTTGCATCCAAACCATCGATGGTAACCGTAAATTCATCTCTGTAATCCTTGCGATTAACTAAATCTTTAAGGGTTACCTCATCCGGTATCTCTTGGCATTCAGCAAGTACAGCGGAGGGAAAAATCATGGGTAATCGATGTTCCCTTATGATTACCTCTATTTCTACACCCATTGAGGTCTCTTCCCTAATACCTCCGTGACTCTCCCCACGAGACCATGACGTCTGTTGGGCCATCGCTCTATCCTCGCCACGACCATATCACCAGGGGAAGCACCGAGGGAAAACTTTGGGGGAATGTGGATTTTATAAAAAATTCTTGCATCCGACGGAGTAAGGAAGAAATCTCTCCCTTTTCTTTCGAGCTTCCCCACAACCGTTGGATTGGCTCTTTCAAGGATTTTAACGACTTCTCCTTCGACGCTGCCACTCCTTCTTTTCCTTTTAGATAACCTCACTAAGACCTTATCATTATGCATGGCTCCATTCATGGCAAAGGGACTTATATAAACATCGATTTTGTCCCCTCTAACAAATCCATAGCCTTTTTTATTAGCCTGCAGGCGACCAGTTGCCTGTTCTTCAATCTTCATATCTACCACCTTAAGGTCATAAGTCAAGAGTCATGGGTAAAATGGGCTATTAACGAGTTAGGTTTACACTTTAGACATTCGAGGGAGGGGTAAGTGTTAAGAAAGTGTCGGAGCCTCGCCCATGAAAACTTCTAAAACACACTCAAAGTTCTGTAGCGAGGCGAGACCCGAGCGGCCCCGAAAGGACTCGTTTCACTCGCTAACGGGGTAAACGGCCGTAACTGCGCCTGCCCCGTAGACGCGATAGCCAAACACCTCTAGGCAGCCTTCCTTACATCCTTACCAGAAATGATGGATTTGAGTATCTCTTTCGCCTTCTCCAGCTGCTTGTCCTCCTTAGTGAGGAGTTTTCCCCTCTCCATGGGTACCACGACTTCAACATCAGGTTTTATTCCTTCCTTATGGATTGACACTCCACCGGGGGTAAGATAAGTGGCCGTGGTTATGACCAGACCTGAACCATCGGAGAGGGTGACTATGGTCTGAACTGAACCTTTCCCAAAGGTTTTTTCGCCGACTATAACCCCCCGCTTGCGCTCCTTTATGGCTCCCGCTACTATCTCCGAAGCGCTGGCGCTTCCCCTGTTGACCAAAACCACGAGTGGGATTTCCTCATCGGCTCCCCCTTTTGCATCGTGCGTTTCAAGCTCCCCAGTTCTGCTCTTTACTTTCACGATGGGTCCTGATTCGATGAAGACACTTGTAACGTTTATGGATTCGTCAAGGAGCCCTCCAGGATTATTCCTCAAATCGAGGATAACGCCCAATGCCCCATTTCCTTTAAGCTTATTCAATGTATTCTTCAAATTAGGACTCGTATTCCCAGCAAAGTAATGGATGCGTATGTAACCCAATTTATCCTCCAACATCTTTGAAGAAACATTTGGGATCTTTATCTTTTCCCTTCGTAACTCGAACTTTAAGGGTTGATCGACTCCCTCTCGGGAGATGGTCAACACTACAATGGTTCCCATCTTCCCTCTTATCAGTTGGACAGCCTTGTCCAAAACCATATTTTTGGTGGATTTGTCATCTATCTTGATGATCTTATCTCCGGCTTGGATTCCTGCTCTGGCAGCGGGTGTATCCTCCAAGGGCGAGATCACGGTGAGTTGATTATCCTCAATTCCTATCATTATCCCCACCCCTTCAAACCGACCCGCCGTTTCCTCTTTGAACATCTTAAAATGGGAACGATCAAGGTACCTGGTATAGGGATCGTTTAAGGACTCCACCATGCCCTTTATTGCTCCCTTGATCAACCTACGGGTGGGGATTTTCTCCAAATAGGTACGTTGAATCTCCTCCATGGCCTCTTGGACCAACCCCAAAGGATTTCTGGCTCTTTCCTCCTCCGCCCCTATTTGCCTTCCCAGGAGGAAACCACCGGTAAAGCAAGCCCCAAGAAACATCAACAGCAGGAAAACTCCCGCTGCTACCAGGATAATCCTTTTGAACAATCTTCACACCTCAATTCCACTATACTCTCAAAAACTTCCTCAGCGCTATAGCACTCCCAGTAACTCCTATGAGGATCCCAGCTAAAGTGAGAATCAGCATGAGCTTCCAGAAAATGACTTCACTGAAGGATATGGGCAGGAAGGGCAATGCTTCTTTAGCCTTACTTATGAGGGAGAGCCTGGCTATATACAAGACCAAAATGGCGGCAACTGCACCAATTAAACCCTGCAAAATCCCCTCTAATAGGAAGGGCCAGCGGATAAACCAATTGGAGGCTCCCACTAATTTCATTATGGCAATCTCTTTACGCCTGGCGAAGATGGCTAGGCGTATTGTGTTGGCGATTAAAACCAAGGAGGCAAAGCAAAGTACAGCTATAATGATACCCCCTACTACACGGATAATCCAAGTAACTTTAAAAAACTTGGGGATAACCTTCTGCCCGTATTTTATATCCCTCTCCAAATCATCGACGAGGTTGTGGATGCCCGATCGTTGCTTTATTTTTCTCACCGTTGAAGCGACCAAACGGGGATTCTTCAGCCTTATCTCAAGAGAGGCGGGGAGAGGATTTCCAGAGACCGCTTCCAACAGCTCGGGTTGGTCTTTGAGATCCTTCTTCAATCGCTCCCAAGCCTCTTCCTTGGAAATGTAATAAACCTTCGACACCTCAGACCATGAAAGAATTTCATTTTGGAGGGTTTTAACCTCACTGGTGGGAGTCGAATCCTTTAAAAATACTTGAACCTCCACTTTAGATTCCAAGCCCCTAATGATATTCCCAACAATTAGCGCCAATATCACCACAGCTCCCACTAGAATGAGACAGACTGCCACGGTACTCGCCGCAGCGATACTCATCACCCAATTTCTCTTGAAACTGGTCAGGGCTTCTCTGATGAAGTAGAAGATTCTAATCCTCATATCCATATACTCCCCGGAGCTGGTCTCGAATCACTCTGCCTTCTTCCAGAGCGATGACCCGCTTCCTGAAATTATTTACTATTTCCCGGTCATGGGTTGCCATTAGCACGGTGGTCCCCGTGCGATTAATTCGGCTTAAAAGCGACACGATATCCATGGATGTTGCCGGATCTATGTTTCCCGTGGGTTCATCGGCAAGGAGAAGGGGAGGACGATTGACAAAAGCTCGGGCAATCGAAACCCTTTGTTGTTCCCCGCCGGAAAGCTCATCAGGATAATTATCGATCTTGTCCTCGAGACCCACCAATCTGAGAACCTCAGGAACCTGGATCTTTATTGCATAAAATGGACGACCAATGACCTCAAGAGCAAAGGCTACATTCTCATAGACGGTTTTATTGGGAAGCAATTTAAAATCCTGGAATACACAACCTATATTTCTCCTTAAGTATGGAACCCTCCATGAACGGAGGTGCACAATGTCCTGCCCTGCTATATATACCTCCCCCTTGGTTGGCAATATTTCCCTCAAGAGGAGCCTAATGATGGTGGTTTTCCCAGAACCTGTGGGACCGACTATGAACACGAATTCCCCTTTTTGTACGGTGATATTTACATCCTGTAGCGCGGGTTTACTCCCTTCATAAATCTTTGTGACATCCTTCATTTGAATCATCATCTTTGGTTCACTCCCAAAGCAAATATATTAACATAGGCTAGACATAAATCTTAATTAAGCTCATCTCAAATCAAATTCAAAATTCAGGTTCTTCTCCATTTTTAGTGGATACTCTTTTTCTCTCCTTTGATGGGAGCATATCTTTTTGACCTTGATGGGAGGAATCTTTTTTGTCTTCCCCTCCCTTGATGGGAGGGGATTGAGGGAGGGTACTACAAAGAACTTTCTCTTATTATCTCCAATACTCCCTCGATATTTTCAAGGATTTCATTGTCTTCGATATCTTTATCTCTATCTTTTTCTTTTTGATGTTGTCCACCATCGACTTCTACTACAATCCTTTTCTCAAGACAAACAAAATCTACAATATACTCACCACTTGGCTGTTGCCGTCTAAACTTTAAACCACTTCAATCACCCCTACCTTCAACTGCAAAATCTTCCTATACCCATTTTCTACTCAATACTCTCCCTACAGCTTCCACGATATCCTGGCTGGTGAGTCCATAATGCTTGAGAAGCTCTGCAGCCGAACCGGATTGACCGAACTCATCCCTGATGCCTACCCTAGCTATAGGAGTGGGCGTTGTCTCCGCGAGCAATTCAGCTATGGCGCTCCCAAGTCCCCCTATTATGGTATGTTCCTCGGCAGTAACCACAGCTTTCGTCTTCTCAACGGATTCTAAAATGCCTTCGGCATCCAAGGGCTTTATGGTGGGTACGTTGATGACCTCGACGCTTATTCCCTTCTCCCCTAGCTTCTCCGCGGCTTCGAGCGCTTCATTGACCATAATGCCGATGGCGAAAATCGTAACGTCCGACCCTTTCCTCAATTTTAAAATCTCACCGAATCTAAACCTGTAATTCACATCGAATATAATGGGAGCGGGTTCGCGACCCAGCCTGATGAATATTGGACCTTCGATGTGATAGGCTGCCTTTACTGCCTCCCGCGCCTCAAAGTAATCCGCCGGTACAACCACCTTCATGTTTGGAACAGCCCGCATGACTGCGATATCTTCGACGGATTGGTGAGAAGAACCATCCGCCCCCACGGAAATCCCAGCATGAGTTGGACAGAGTTTAACATTAAGATTTGAGTAGGCAATAGTGTTTCTCACTTGCTCAAAAGCACGCCCGGTGGCAAAGATGGCAAAAGATCCCGTGTAACAAACCTTACCACAGGTGGAGATTCCAGCTGCAATATCCATCATGTTTTGCTCGGCGATCCCACATTCGATAAACCGCTCCGGATAAGCATTGGCGAACTTAATGCTGGTCGTGGATTTAGCTAGATCTGCATCGAGGACAACAACATTTGGATATTTTGCTCCAAGTTCCAGCAGAGCATCCCCATATGCCTCTCTAGTCGCCCTCTTCTCTCTTAAATGGTTCACCGTTCACCGCTCACAGTTTACAGTAAAATGTACATGGGCATAAATCCTCGAATATATTTTTCTGAAGGGGGTGGGCTAATTCTAAAATTATGATCACCCACAGTAATTATGTCGAGATTAAGCTCATATTTTTGTAGTTTAACCCCTTTTTTCCAGCTCTTTAAGCGCTTTCTCCATTTGCTCCTTACTAGGAGCCTTACCATGCCACTCCACCCGGCCTTCCATGAAGGAGACTCCCTTCCCCTTGAGGGTATGAGCGATAATTATGCAGGGCTTCCCCTTGGTTTTATCGGCCTCAATGAGGGTATCCACGATATCCAAAACATTGTGCCCATTCACTTCGAGCACACGCCATCCAAAGGCAGACCACTTATCGGCGATGGGTTGAATCTCCATGACATCGCTCACCGGTCCATCTATTTGTAAGCCGTTGTAATCGAGGATGGCGACCAAGTTGTCCAATTTATAATGGGAAGCGAACATTGCCGTCTCCCAAACTTCACCCTCCTGGCTTTCCCCATCGCCTATAAGGACATAGACATGGTAATCTCTCGCATCCATCTTCCCAGCTAAAGCCATTCCAGTTGCAGCCGCAAATCCGTGAGCCAAAGCTCCGGTGGATATCTCCACACCCAATACCTTTTTCATATCCGGATGTCCCTGTAAAATGCTTCCCAACCTTCTTAAGGTCCATAAAATATCGACGGGAAAGTAATCACATTCGGCTAAAGTGGCGTAAAGGAGGGGACATGCATGACCTTTACTCAATACAAATCTATCGCGGTCAGGCCATTTGGGATCTTCCGGACGGTGTCGCATGTGATGAAAATAGAGAGTGGCAACAATATCCGCTGCAGAGAGAGAACCTCCTGGATGACCGGAGCCTGCTTCTCCAATCATCCTTATAATATTCCATCGAAGAGTACGTGCCTTTTCTTCTAAAAAAGTTCTTAGTTTTTCGCGATCCAAAAGGTTCACCTAATATCCAACAATATCGCTGCGCTCCTTATTTATATTCGCAGCTTCTCTCCATATACCTCCATTAAAATCCTCAAGTCCTTACCGCAAATTTTATTTCTTTCTTCCTTTCCACAAAATTTAAGACCTTATCTAACGAGCAATTTAATATATTCTCCTTAAGATACCCCGCTTCAAGGGCGAGTTTAATTGCTTCCCCAAACTCGCCAACTCCCTGGGCTAAATGAGCATCGCTGCTGATAATGATGTCCAAATTATGCCTTCGTGCAACCTTGGCAATCTCCAGATCGTATGCGTAACTACCCACTCGACTGGTACTCGTCAAAAATGAACTATTATTGATTTCAAATAAAGCATCATGGGCTGCGGCTGCAGCTACCACCTCTTCGGCATCGATAGGAAAATTTGGATTTCCCGGGTGAACGATCACATCTACAAAGGGGTTTCTGATTGCACCCAATAGTGCTCTCGTATTCTCCCTCGTAGTTTTCCCCTCATAACCGCAGCGAGGGTGGAAGCCGACGTGAACTATATCCAGAGTCTTGAGGAGATCCTGGGGCAAATCAAGATTCCCTCCCGAATCCACGATATTGGCTTCGACCCCCTTCAAAATCCGTACTCCATACAACTCCCTGGGTACTACCCTTAAATTCCAGAAATGGTAAGCATGTGCTCCCCCGGGCAAACCAGGGCCATGATCCGTAATGGCAATGAGCTTCAGACCTTTAAGGGCTGCAGCCTTCGCTATCTCATCGATGGTGCTATATGCATGACCACTGGCAACCGTATGTATATGAAGATCTGCTACTAATTTCATTCATTCCACCTTGTGCATGGTTCATAAATCCCGAATATTCTTCCGAAGGAGGTGGGCTAAGGAGGCTCTAGGCTTCTTTCTTATCCCCTTCTTCGTCTATGGAAAGCGATGATGAAATCATCGAGGTTTCCGTCCAAAACCTCTTGAACATTACCAGTTTCAAGATCAGTTCGATGATCCTTCACCAGACTATAGGGATGTAGGATATATGACCTGATCTGACTTCCCCAGGCAATCTCCTTCCTCTCACCTCGAAGTTCCTCTATCTTCTTTCGCCTTTCCTCCTGCATCCTCTCATATAGCCTGGCTCGCAAAATCTTCATCGCCGTTTCTTTGTTTTGAAATTGAGAACGTTCACTCTGACATTGGGCTACTATACCGCTGGGAAGATGGGTGATTCGGACGGCGGAATCCGTCACATTAACATATTGACCACCGGGTCCCGTAGCCCTGTAGGTTTCCACCTTGAGATCCTTGGGATCGATGCTTACCTCTATCTTTTCATCTATCAATGGGATAACATCCACGGAAGCAAAGGAGGTATGTCTTCTCCTTTGAAAATCGTAGGGGGAAATTCTGACCAATCTATGGATACCCTTTTCAGCCTTAAGGAGTCCGTAGGCATATTTTCCATGTACGGTGAAGGTGGCATCCTTTATCCCAGCTTCTTCCCCCGGAGAGACCTCATTTACTTCCACCTTAAATCCCTTGCGCTCGGACCAGCGAAGATACGTCCTCAAAAGTATTTCCGCCCAATCCTGGGACTCGATACCACCAGCACCGGGATGGATATTGACTATGGCATCCAGTGAATCAAATTTCTCCCTAAACCAACTGCGAATTTCAAGATCCTCGACCTTTTGCTTAAGTTTCCTAAGGGATTTACCCACATCCTCGCTCAGAGCTATGTCACCTTCGGATATAGCAAGCTCATTTAAAAGACAGAGGTCGTTATATTCTTCATTCATTCTTTCCCAGGAGGACACATCATCCTTCAAATCGCTTAAGCTCGACATGATCCTCTGTGCCCTTCGAGTATCATCCCAAAATCCCGGTTTAGCCGCCTCCGATTCGAGCTTTTTAATTCTCTCTCTCTTCCCCTCAATGTCAAAAATAATCCCCGATTTTTTCTATTCTTTCACCAAGCCTTTGGAGTTCGTCAGAGTAGTCAATAAACATTGCAATCCCACCTCTTTCACACAAATTTAGGCTTCCTAATTGACTAGACACTTAGTTTATCTGCCACAACACTTCTTGTATTTCTTGCCGCTACCACAAGGGCAAGGTTCATTCCTTCCTATCTTTCTCTTCTTCACGGGCTGAGTTGGAGTCGCTCTATAATCATCTCCAACGGCCTTGGGCATAGCGGGCATAACTGGTTCTCGAACTACCTGGACATGGAAGATATATCTGATGAAATCCTCCTTTATGCTCTGGGTCAAGTTTTGAAACATCTCAAAGGCTTCGTTTTTATACTCAATTAAGGGATCCCTTTGACCGATAGCCCTTAAACCGATGCCCTCCTTTAAATAATCCATCTCGTAGAGGTGCTCTCCCCACTTATTGTCTATCACCTGAAGCATGATCATCCGCTCCAGCTCGCGCATCGTCTCCGCTCCCAGATCTTCTTCTCTCCTCTTATAAATCTCCTTAGCGGATTCCAGAAGCTCTTCAAATAATTGGTCTTGTGTTAGACTTTGCAGGTCAAGGACATCTTTACCCAAAGGAAGGGGATAAAGACTCCTAATGTAATCAAATAATCCATCTAAATCCCACTGCTCGGGATGGGTATTTCTATTGGTGAAAGTCTCAATGGCTTCCCTTATTACATCCTCCATTATATTCTGCACTTCATCATGGAGATTATCGCCCGATAGACATTTGGCTCTTTGCTCGTAAATCACCTCTCGCTGCTTATTCATGACATCGTCATATTCCAAAACATGCTTTCTGATCTCAAAGTTTTGGGATTCAACCTGGCGTTGAGCGGTCTCAATGGATTTGGTGATCATCGAGTGTTCAATGGGCATATCATTGGGTATGCCCATTCTCTCCATCAGTTTACCGACCCTATCCGAACCAAAAAGCCTCATTAAGTCATCTTCCAATGAAATATAAAATTGAGATGAGCCTGGATCACCCTGGCGTCCGGAACGACCCCTAAGCTGATTATCGATTCGCCTGGCCTCGTGGCGCTCGGTGCCGATGACATGTAACCCGCCCAGTTGTTTGACTTCCTCAGCCATTTGGGGATCGGGAGGATTACCACCCAAAATGATGTCCACACCGCGACCAGCCATGTTGGTGGCAATGGTCACTGCGTGCTTTTTTCCCGCTTGGGCAATGATCTGGGCTTCCATCTCATGATATTTAGCGTTAAGAACCTGGTGGGGGATACCCCGTCGCTTGAGCATCTTACTTAGGCGTTCGGATTTTTCAATGAAGATCGTACCCACTAACACCGGCTGACCTCTTTTATGCCTCTCGACGATATCGTCGACTACGGCTTTAAACTTGGCTTCTTCGGTTTTATAAATCACATCGGATAAATCCTTTCGGATCATTGGCTTATTAGTGGGAATAACCACCGTCTCCAAGCCATAAATGTGCATGAATTCATCGGCCTCTGTGGCTGCGGTTCCAGTCATTCCCGCGAGCTTCTCATACATCCTGAAATAATTCTGCAAAGTAATAGTGGCTAGGGTTTGATTCTCCTCCTTTATCGCCACCCTTTCCTTCGCCTCGATGGCTTCATGAAGACCATCGCTGTACCTTCTTCCAAACATCAAACGTCCCGTGAACTCATCAACGATGATGACCTGGTTATCTTTCACTACATAATCCCGATCCCTCTTAAACAGAGAATAAGCCTTCATGCTTTGTTTGTATCGATTCAGCCACTCAATTATGGGTACACCATAGGGGGATTGGGTTAAATCCACCAAATCATCGACACTGATATCCAATGCTTTGGCAATCCTCTGTTCTCCTCTATGAGTTATCTTTATGGTTTGCTCCTTCTCATTGGCGACGAAATCATACTTATATTCATGCTTCTCTGGGTCAACCTCGGGATTCTTATCGTCTTTCGCCACCAAAAGCCAGCGCATGCGTGAAACATCTTGGTTAACCTTTCTGCAAATTCTACTCCTATCCTCAGCAGAACCAGAAATGATGAGAGGAGTCCTCGCTTCATCGATTAAGATGCTGTCCACCTCGTCGACGATGGCATAGTGATGACCACGTTGAACTCGCTCATCTAGTGAACTTACCATATTATCCCTCAAATAATCGAAGCCAAATTCGGTATTCGTACCATAGGTGACATCAGCTTCGTAAGCTTCTCGCCGCTCAATGGGACGGAGGTTCTTCAAGCGTTCATCCTCGGCGGGATAATTAGGGTCAAATAGATACGCCGCATCGTGCTGAAGAACTCCAACGGAAAGACCCAGAAAATGGTAGATGGGACCCATCCATTGGGTATCACGCTTGGCCAAATAATCATTCACGGTAACCACGTGGACGCCCTTCCCAAACAGAGCATTGAGATAAACGGGAAGGGTTGCGACTAAGGTTTTTCCTTCACCGGTCTTCATCTCAGCGATTTTACCCTCATGAAGGACAATCCCACCCATGATTTGGACATCGAAATGGCGCATATTTATCGTTCGTTTGGCGACCTCTCTAACAACCGCGTAAACTTCAGGTAGAATTGGATCCAAAATCTTGTTTCTGACCTGCTTCAACTTTTCGCTGAATTTAATCCTCTCCTCAGGCAGAGCACCTTTAATCTCCTCTTCTAAGCGCTTTAACTCCTCCTCAAATTCTTTTGATCTTTCCTGGACGAAGCGCTTAAACTTGAGGGCTTTCGCCTTAAGTTCCTCATCGGGAAGACGACTGATCTCGGGCTCCAATGCATTTACAGCCGCTTCTCTTTCCTGAAGAGCTTTTAGCTTTTTCCCTTCTCCGAAACGGAGTACCTTATGAATTAAATTAAACATGTATATGCACCTTCAAATTTAGATTTTGTCGCATTTTACCACTATTTTAACATGGTCTAGCTCCATTCTCACTTTCCCATACTCAAACCAAAATCTTAACTCTCACAAAATCAATAACCTGTTCCGCAACTTTAATTGCTTCTTTGGCATCGTCTTCAGTGAATTCCTCAATTGCATACTCCCCAAAGGGACCGCTCCCTTTAACATCCATTTAGCTGCTTTCAAATCATATTCTGATTGACATAACCAAACAGTAACATCTGGTCTATTTTCGCTCATAGATTACTTTTCCTTGACTCATTATCTCCTCAAGAAAAGGATTATTGTACTTGTGCATTTTCTTTAATTCTTGAGGAGTATAAACAAGTGGCTCAAATGGAACAATTATAATCGCACAATTTTAGTACCTCGCCAATACGATCGATTAACCGCTTTTTCCTAGTTTTTGATTATGAGCATATCTATATCACTATTTTCACTAAATTCTCCACGAGCCGCGGACCGAATAGAATGATCTTCTCTGGTTTATACTTTTTGATTACTTGCTCGGCAATCCGATTTATTTCTCTCCCAAGCCTCTTTTCTAAACTGCTTTTCGCCACCAAAAATTCTCCTTTCACGCCCAAGGGTTCTCAAATAAAAACAGTAGTATCTTATCATATTTTAAAAATTCTACCAACTTCCCTCGTCGCTCGTCGCTCGACACTCGACTCTCTTTTAATCAGCCTATTGACCATCGACTTCCTTCTCTTTCCTATATATATCTTTGCCCGAGTAGAAAAACGCCCAAACATAGAAGTATATATAGCCTAGACATAATTCACGCTTAATAATTCGATAAGAGTATCCTGGAAGGCGCATCTTAAGAGAACCGTTAAGCGAGCAAGGCTCGAACAGCGGCGGCAACGGCCGACCCGAACTTATGGAGGGCGTTCGCCCTTAAGAGAGCAGCGAGTAGGCTCGCAGCAGCTAGCGCCTGAGGAGTTTTCCTCGTCTTTGCAGGATATTTGTTAACGCCCTTACCACTTTGGGGTCGAATCGGAAGCCTTGTTGTTTTCTTATCCTCGTCACGGCTTGATTTGGGGTGAGGCGTTTTTCCGGCTTTTCTGCGTAGGTAAGCTCGTCGTAATAACTAGCAACGTTGATAATTCGAGCCGCTATCGGGTGATCCGCTTCCGATCTCCTTTCTCCATCAAAAGCCCGATGATGCTTTCGGACAATGTTTGAAGCATCCCTCAAGAATTCGACCTGCTCAAGGATTTCCGCGCCCACGACAGCGTGTGGAGGCTCGCCATCCTGCGAGGTCGTCTCCAATACCGAATCTAACGAATCCTCATCTACCCCTATCTTCCCAAGGTCATGGAGTAAAGCAGCATATCCAACCAACTCGAGCTTTCTACCATGGATACCCATTTCCCGCGCGATATTAATTGCATAACTAGCTACCCTTTGTGCATGACCACAATTTTGAGGATACTGCGTCTCGGCTGCGCTAGCGAGAGCCCTTATTGTATTGTAATAAGCTCTACGTATATCCAGATATAATTTGAAGGAGTGTCTTGCCACCAACAGGGGGATGAAGAATAAAGGAGCAATCCAATAATGAATCTCCCAGAACAGCAAAGCCATGAGTATTCCAACGGAGAATAGAGCGGCGTAAATTGGTCCAAGGAGCCTTGTTCCACCAATGAAAGCTGAAAGGAAGAGAGTTCTCCTCTTCAGAGAATGCAGTAATTGATCTAAACCGACATCGATGAGGAAATAGCTGAGACAGAGAGCAATCAGCGGTAGAAAATCTCTGAATAAACCGAGTTCACCCGGGGCTGCTTGGTATGGACGCCCTCGAGTTAGATAGAAAAGGAGATAGAAAATGGTGCCGGAGATGCAAATTGTTATTGAGGTCACAGCGATTGGAAAGAGGACCCCTCCCATCTCTACCATCTTCCGCCTTATTAGAGCAGTGATGATAATCCCAACAACGGTTGCAACGAGGATGTTTGAAAGTGGCAATAGAAGCAAAGCAGCTAGGATGATAGCAGGGCTTACCGAAATGGATCCTCCTTGGGGCAATGTGATATCAAAGAATTCGGCCGTGCAAACTAAGGCAGCAAAGAAGATGAATTGAAGGATATCGGAATATTCAAAAGAGATATCCCTCACGAAATAGGAAAATAACCCGCAACCAACCAGAATGATGAAGATTCTTACGATTAATCCTCTAGATATATCCGACAAGGCTCATCTGCCCTTTCCTTTTTTCACCCTCTCGAGGGTTAGCATTCAAGCCCAAACCCATCATTAATGCATTCACCAAAATTTTATCCCATTGAGACCCACTGTATGTGGTGAGTTCCTCTATGACCGTTTCTTGATCCAGAGCTGGACGATAAGGACGAGCTGATGTCATAGCGTCATAGCTGTCAGCCACGGCTAAAATTCGAGCCATGAGGGGGATCATCTCCCCCTTAGTACCATCGACATAACCGGAACCATCCACCCGCTCATGATGATGAAAAATGGCGGGCACAACCTCCTTTAAGAATTCTATCTCTCTAATTATGGCCACGCCTATCTCCGGATGTTCCTCGACTTTCCTATATTCGGCGTGGGTAAGCTTCCCAGGCTTACTAAGAATTCTTCGAGTAATTCCTATTTTTCCCACATCATGGAGGAGAGCTGCGTACTTAAGCGTTTCGATTTTTTCCTCAGGCAAATGTAACTGCCTCGCGATCTTCTCCGCATATTCCGCGACCCGTTCCGAATGGCCCCTGGTATATGGATCCTTGGCTTCAACCGCAGCGACCAGGGATTTCACCGTGCCCATGTAAGCTCCACGCAATTCCATATAAACTTGGAAGGTCTGCCTGGCGATGAGGAGGGGTGCTATGAGTAAGACGATTCCCGCTGGTCCAGCTTTGACATAGATTTGGGCCAAAATGACTCCTAACGGTGCGAGTGCAAAATAATTGGGAATGGCCCATTTGCAGTCAAAAAGCCAAATATTAACGGGGGAAATATCTTCCAAAAATCCGATCCCCATCGATACTAAAGAACTATTAATGAGAAAATAAGCAGCTGCACAAAGAATAAACGGTATAAGAATCCAAGGGAAATCAGAATAGCTAAGACCCTTGACCATTAAAATTGGTCCATGTGCATAAAGATAAACCAAACCCGCTATCCCCGTATCCAATATGGCCAGACTCCCATTGGCTAACCATCTATAAAAAGAGGATCTTTCCTTTATATCCCTCCAAACCACGGCGGTGGATAAGGCTGCCAGTGCAGCGGAAGCTGGTCCTAAAAGAAGAATGGCGGCATATAGGAGGGCAAAGCTAACGGAGACCGCTCCCACCTTGGGAAGATCTATTCCAAAGGACTCAGCGAGCCAAATTAATAAACCAAAGAGGAGAATATGCTGCCAAGATAGCATAGGAGTGGCAGACACCAAGTAAAAGAGGAGAGCCGAGGCACACACGGTTAAAAATATCGAATATGCCTTAAAACTAATGGGTACTTTTTTCAACCTTCAACCTCGTTTCAAGCTATCCCTTAATCCTCAACCTTGAACCCTATCAAATTCTAAATCTTGCACAAGTCAGAACTAAAGTTGCAATGATTGTTGGTTCTAAAAACCGCTTAACCTTCATGGAAGAGAGCTCCCTCCATAAAGTGTTCCTTTGCCATTGACCCCCTGGCTAATTTCTTGGAAAAGTAAACACACTGCCGAAAAGATTTGGTATTTAGGGGTTTTAGGGGAAGAGCAAGTGTATCTCTTCGATGGAACCACCTCTCCAGCTACGATGCGAGCTGCTTTTATTCCTTCGATCTGGCAGATTACATTCTCCAAGTTTTCTACATCGATTTTCTTCAAATCAGCCTTCATACACTAGTCGGTGTTTAAGAGGATATAACCCTTTATTCTCTTTGCTCACGATTTTTCCTGCTTGTCACAAGGAAAATTTTTGAATAGAAAAACCCCATGTTATAAAACATGGGGTTCATGGGTTTGCTGTTAAATTCTTGAAAATCTAACAGACTTAGGGAGCTCTGCGGACATTCGCAGCTTGAGGGCCTCGGTCGCCTTGAACAATGTCGAATTCGACCTTTTCTCCCTCCCGTAGGGTTTTGAAACCCTCCTCCTGGATTGCAGAGAAATGAACGAATACATCTTCACCATCTTCGCGCTCGATGAATCCGTACCCCTTCTCTGCGCTGAACCATTTGACTCTTCCTTGCACTTCACAACCTCCCAACAAAAATTAAGCCACTTTCGTGGCAAGTCCTACTTGCAAGCTAACACTATCATAAATCATGAGGGGTGTCAATTTATCATTTTCGGCTCAATAATACTCAGTGATAGATAGTAGATCGAGCTATGGTGAGGACATTTACTCCATGCGCCCCTTGGGCGAGGAGGATTTTACTGCATTCATTCACCGTGGCTCCCGTGGTTAAGACATCGTCTATTAAAAGAATCGTCTTATTTCGTAAATCTGCCTTACTTGAAGGAGAAAACACTCCTCTTACATTTTTTCTTCTCTCCTCGATAGAGAGCTTATTTTGTTCCACAGTCTCTTTGGCTTTGATGAGAACTCCTTCGCAGGGCTTATCGACTCGTAGCGATATCTCCTCAGCCAATAAGCGCGATTGATTAAAACCCCTCTTGCGCTCCCTTCCTTTACTTAAGGGCACATAGGTGATCAAATCCACATCGAATAATCCCTGCTCAGCTCGGCTTATCATCAGTTGGGCGAAGACCGGCGCCAGTCTTCTGCCGTTATGGTATTTGAACCCGTGGATCGCCTCCCGCAAATTCCCATCATAAAGACCAGCAGCCCGAGCCAAAGAGAATCGAAAATGCTTGCCACGGCACTCTCTGCATTCGTTGGTTTGAAGATTGCAGGGTTTTCCGCACTTAAGGCAGATGGGAAACTTAATCAAGGGCAAAGAAGAAAAACACTCGTCACAGAGTGGATCCCCACAAAGACAACCACAAACGAGGCACCGAGGAGGATATATCAAATTTAGCAAGCCCTTAAACAGCTTTCCCACCTTTCCCTCCCCCACAAACTCTTAAGACCAAAACTCCAATAATTTTCACACTTCGAATCGCTATTTCCTTAGTAACCTTTTCCAAGTCTTTGATGGTTAGTGAGCTAGTGTCATTGCAAGGTATAGACATTTATTCTCTAACGAGTTTCTCTAAATTGATCTCGAAAGGTAGTCTGACGATCCCTTTTTCAGTGATGATGGCTTCGATGAGCTCGTGAGGGGTGATATCAAAGGCGGGATTGGCTATGGATATCCCACTTGGGGCTATTTGCTGACCAAAGATATGAGTTACTTCTCTGGGATTTCGCTCCTCGATTGGGATTTGCTTCCCAGAAGGGATATTAAAATCAATGGTGGGCGTGGGAGCAGCTATATAGAAGGGGACATTATTCTCCTTCGCTAGAACTGCTAAGGTATATGTTCCAATTTTGTTGGCTACATCTCCATTGGCAGCAATTCTATCGGCACCCACAATTACCTTGCTAATCTCTCCTATGCTCATGAGGAAACCCGCCATATTATCGGTGATTAAAGTGGCGGGTATTTTTTCCTTCATTAACTCCCAACATGTCAGTCGAGAACCTTGGAGAAGGGGGCGGGTCTCATCCACGTACACATGAATTTTCTTGCCCTGATTCCAAGCGGCTCGAATGACCCCCAGGGCGGTGCCATATCCTCCCGTGGCTAAAGTCCCTGTATTACAATGGGTGAGTATATTGTCCCCATCTTCTATGAGTGCTGCGCCAAGGGCTCCCAACTGGCGATTTGCCTCCTCATCTTCCCTGGCAATCTCCATTGCTTCCTCATATAGGACTTTTTTCAGATCCTCGACGCAAAGATTCTTGCTTTTATGCACCAACCTCTTCATTCTTTGGATGGCCCAAAAGAGATTGGCGGCTGTCGGTCTAGTCTGGGACATTTCTTCACAAACTCTCTCTATTTCATCGATGAACTGATCGCTGGTTTTCGCCGTGGAATTTTTGGCTCCAAGAGCGATGCCAAAGGCAGCAGCCACCCCAAGGGCAGGAGCTCCTCTAACCTTCATGGATTTGATGGCTTCGGCGACTTGATGGGGATTTGTGAATTCCAAATAATCTTCCTTAAGAGGAAGTTTCGTTTGATCCAGTATCCTTACCTTTTCATCAACCCACTCAATAGCCTTTATCAATTTCGTCCCCCATGAAGCTCATAGCTCTGTAGCTCAGAAGCTCGAAACTGATTTTTTTCTGTGAACGGTGAACCGTGAACTGATTTTATTTTTCGAGCATTTCGATGAGATAATTTATCCTCGCCACTTCTTCGACCAACTCGGCGATGTTCACCGCTTCATTCAAATCTTCACCCACAGTCACGACGCCATGCATCTCCAACAGGGCAGCCTTACCCAACCTCAGGTGGTCTCTCACAGCTTCAGCGAGCTCCCTTGTGCCATAGACGAAAGGAGGAACAACCGGTACCCTCCCCAAAATGTACTCACCTTCAGGATTCACGGGTCGCAAACTCTTCTTCAAATAGGCCAGGGCTGAGGCATAAGGAGAATGAGTGTGCACAATAGCATTGACATCCGGACGCGCTTTATATATCTCTATGTGCACCCACTTCTCAGTGGAGGGTTCCTCCTCCCCTTCCAGCTTTTCTCCCTCGGAATCTAAAACCACTAAATCTCTCTCGGATAGTTTGCCCAGGCAAGCACCGGTAGAGCTGATTAAAATCCTTCCCTCATCCACGCGGCAGCTTATATTCCCTACCCGCCCAATCACCAAGCCCTTTTCATAGACCTCTTTTGCAGCTTGTATTATCTCTTCTTTATAGCCTTCCATTTTTTCCTCCCATTATAAAGCTCGGGAGCTCAGAGGCTATGTGCCCATCTCCCAGGACTTAAGATATTTTTCTTGCTCGGAGGTGAGCTTATCTATTTCAATCCCCATAGAGGATAATTTAAGCCCTGCAATTTCCTCGTCTATCTCCTGTGGAACGGAATAAACCTTCTTCTCCAAACTCCGACCATGCCTCAAAAGGAACTCGACGGAGAGAGCCTGGTTCGCAAAGCTCATATCCATGACGCTTGCCGGATGTCCCTCAGCAGCAGCCAGATTCACCAACCTTCCTTCGGCAAGAAGATAAAGCCTCCGTCCATCCTGCAAAGTATATTCATCGACAAAATCTCGAATTTTTCTTTTTTCTTTGGATAAAGCCTCTAAAGCAGGAATATCAATTTCCACGTTGAAATGCCCCGCGTTTGCCAGGATAGCTCCGTCCTTCATGACCTCAAAGTGCTCCTTGGTGAGTACGCGAATATCCCCAGTTGAGGTGATAAAAATGTCTCCGATTTTAGCCGCCTCCAAGGAAGTCATAACCCGATATCCATCCATCACCGCTTCCAGAGCCCTAATTGGTTTCACCTCCAAAATCACCACTTTTGCACCCATAGCTTGAGCTCGTTTAGCGATTCCTCGACCGCACCACCCATAACCCGAAATCACCACTGTCCTCCCAGCCAAAAGAACATTCGTGGCTCTCAAAATCCCATCTATGGTACTTTGCCCTGTACCATATCTATTATCGAATAGATATTTCGTCTGAGCATCGTTGACGGCGATTATGGGAAATAGGAGCACCCCTTCCCTGGCCATACTCCTCAATCTTATAACCCCTGTGGTGGTCTCCTCCGTTCCCCCGATGACCTCCCGAGCCTGATTCCTCCTTTGAGAATGAAGGGTTGAGATGAGATCAGCTCCATCATCCATGGTGATTACGGGTCTATGGTCTATAGCGGAGTTAATATGGTCGTAATATGTCTTGCTATCTTCACCCCTGATG
Source organism: Actinomycetota bacterium (assembly GCA_030018275.1). Taxonomy (NCBI): domain Bacteria; kingdom Bacillati; phylum Actinomycetota; species Actinomycetota bacterium. The sequence continues at coordinate 76,582 of JASEGB010000002.1, forward strand.
GCAAAGACGGGGATTTTAAAATCTTCAACCAAAGAAGCAGCCACGTCATCCTGCGTGCTTAAAGGATTCGAGGCGCAAAGGGCAACATCCGCACCTCCCTCTTTAAGGGTTCTCACCAAGTTAGCCGTCTCCGAAGTTACATGGAGGCATGCGGAAATTCTCGCACCTTGAAGGGGGTTTTTCTCACGGAAGCGTTCTCTTATTACCTTAAGTACCGGCATTTGGTTGTCCGCCCACTCTATGCGAAGCTTGCCCTTGGGCGCGAGAGCGATGTCCTTAATATCGTATTTCACTTGAAATCCCCCCTTATCTACGTTCTAGGTTCAAGCCTTCAACCTTCAACGACTTTTCGGACAATGCCTTTAATGAGTTTTCTGAGATTTACCTCAGTTTTCTGAGCTTGAACCAGAACCTCTTCGTGAGTCACTTTCTTTTTATCCGATACCACATCGGTGATGCAAGAAATTCCCAAAACCCTAAGTCCAGCATGGTTGGCCACTATTGCTTCAGGCACCGTCGACATCCCCACGGCATTTGCTCCTATCCTAGCCAGAAATTCAATTTCTGCGGGAGTTTCATAACTCGGTCCTGGAACTCCCACATAGACACCCTTGTGTAACCTGATTCCCTCCTCCCGAGCAACCTTTTGAGCGATTTCAATGAGCTTCCGATCATAGGCCTGGGACATATCAAGGAAACGAGGTCCGAGTTCTGGGTCATTTAATCCGATAAGGGGATTGGTTCCCATAAGGTTGATGTGATCGGTGATGATCATAAAATCCCTGACATCGAAATCGGGGTTAAGTCCTCCAGCCGCATTGCTGAGGATGAGTATCTCGACCCCCAATTCTTTAAACACCCTGATGGGAAGGGTTATTCCTTTCATGGTGTATCCTTCATAATAATGAGGACGCCCCTGCATGACGATGACTTCTTTCCCCTCAAATTTACCGGAGACTAAATTTCCCGAATGACCTGGGGTCATTGGTATAGGGAAATGAGGGATATCTCGATAAGGAATAACCTTTTTATCCTTAATTTCATCAACCAATCCACCCAGTCCTGAACCCAAAACTATGCCAATCAATGGTTTTACTTCTATTCTCTCCCGGACAAAGTGTGTTGACTCTCTAACCTGGTTTTTGAATTGCTCTACGGGATCCAAATTTCACACTCCCCTAAATTTGCTCTCCCAGTTTTCGCTTAAAATATCGCACACTTATTTTAACAACTTATTTGAACTATTAACGAGTTAGGTTGACACTTCAGACATTCATTTTCGGAGCACTTCACCCCGACCATGGTGTTAACCCATCTTGTTAATAATACTACTTATTTACCATAATAACCTATTTACCAGGCTATTCTCGAATTCTCAAGAATTTGAGAATAGTTGGGTGGTTATTTTCATGAAGATTCAGCTAGTTTCTTCTTAAGCAAAGTTATCCTGTGAACCGGTGTGGGATCCACCCCATTTAAAACTGCGAGATAGGCACTGACAAAATCTCCAAAATATATGATGGAGAAGGTTCTAGTCAGTTTTGATTTGCCCTCCGCCCACACTTCAACAACATCGCCGAAATGATCTTCTATGAGCGATCTCGTGATCTCAATCCTCCTCTTAATCCTCTCCGGCTCACCCTCATCCCTGAGCAGGATCAGGTAGAAATTTTCCGTAATATTCTCCAAGAGTTCCCATCCCACCGTCTCATTGTGATTGAGTTCGGGGAAAACGTGCCAAAAGGCTGGTATCTTGGCATTCTCATTGAACTGGCACTTCCAACGAAGGGCAGCGACCGCAGTAGGACCATCGGAACCATAAACCACGGGAATCCTGCCAAAGAGCTTAATGGCTAAGCCCTTGGCTCCATTCTGCTCACAAGGTCGACTTAAGGATAACTTTTTTGCCTTATCTTTAAGGAGCTTGATGGTCTCCTCAATATCCCCCATCTTGTTCGCTATGATATCCGACTTCTGCAGGGCTATTAAGATTGGCAATGTGAGATAACCAAGAGCCGACCGGGGCTGAATGCCACCGGGAATTTTGATTAAAGGCATACCGTGCTTTTGAGCCGCACTTTCCAGCATGCCGCCGGATGCTATGGATATTATGGGACAGCCCAACCGAACAGCCTGATCGAAACAGCTCAAAGTCTCTTCAGTATCACCGGAATAGCTCACCGCAAAGCATAATGTCCCTCGATCAACAAAACTGGGAATGGAGTAACCCTTGCTCACCCAAATCGGGACTTTGACCTCATCGCTTAAGATAGTTTTGGTGATGTCCCCACTTATGCCAGAGCCACCCATCCCCATAATCAGAATGGAATTTAGAGATGGCACCCTGCCGTGCCCATGGGGCCAGGCAGGCAGGAAATCGAGGGGTGTTTCCCCCGCCAACCTGACCGCTTCCTCACATTGGTCTGGGAAATGCTCTAAACCTAAGAGCATTCCCTCTGCATCTACTGCCTTTACCTTTTCAACATCGTCTAGATCGATGGTTATCCCATTCACCGAATGTTTCCACTTCTCCATTAAAATTGCTTCCCTGTTTGGGTCTTTGGGTCGACACGGAGGTTGACCCCTACGTTTGATCGTCTTGCGGTTTTTTGTAGGGACGAACCTCTGTGTTCGCCCTTCAGTAGCGCGGTGGTTCATCCGCCGCTATTGCTTTGTCGGGGACCCGCCTGGAGCGAAGCCTCCCTTTGGGACCGGACGGGCAGGTAAACCCCGACGCTACGATCTACAGCGAGCCTCGTCCAGAATCTCTTGTCCCACTTTAAGGAGAGTAGAAACTCTTTGGGGACTGCTGGCTTCGGCGTAAATGCGAACGACCGCCTCCGTTCCAGATGGTCTGATCAGGAGCCAACTCTCATCGGCAAGGAGAAACTTGCACCCATCCATATTGTCGATGGTAACCACCTTAACTCCAGCCAATTCGCTGGGATTGAAAGTCTTTAAATAGTTAAGGAGATTTTCCCTTACAGTTGATGCCGTTTCCACACCATGTCTGCCGACAGGCCCGCCTGGAGCGAAGCCTCCCTTTGTGACCGGACGGGCAGGCAGGTCCACCCGGTCATAATAAAAATAACCTATTCTCTTCATTAAATCATCCACCAATTCCTTGAGGGTCTTCCGGTGAGTGATCATGATTTCCACGAGAAGCAACCCAATTAAGATTCCATCCCTCTCCGGGATGTAATTCTTTATCCCAATGCCTCCGCTTTCCTCGCCCCCGATTAAAACATCGCGGGTCAAAATATGCTCGCATATGTATTTGAATCCAATGGGAGTTACATGTAGGGGCAGATTATACTTCCGCGATAAGATATCAATCATTTGAGTGGTGGAAACGGTCTTGACCACTTCGCCGCGCCATTTGCGCTGGTTAACCAGGTGCTCTAAAAGAAGTGCAAATATCTGGTGAGAGTCGATGAATGCTCCTGAAGGATCAATGGCTCCCGTTCGATCCGCATCTCCATCCATCGCCAGACCTACATCGAAACCTCTCCTTTTGACCTCGCGACGAAGATCCTCGAGGTTCTCCGAGATGGGCTCGGGATTTATCCCCCCAAAGGTAGGATTTATCCCCTTATGGATTTCTACCACCTCGCAACCAAGCCTGGAAAGAGCTTCACTTAAGTATCCCTGCCCCGCTCCGTACATGGGATCGACAACCACCTTGAGTTGGAAGTTAGGAGTTGGGAGTTGGGGGAATAGGTTTTTGTCTAGGAGGGTGAGGATGTTGGAGAGGTATGCTTCCTTGGGATCGAAAAAGCGCAGGCGATCTTCCTGGGTTGCTTCCTCGCCCCAGGCCCCTTTTCGGGGCAGAGAAATCTTGAGCGGTTTCTTACCCCGAGCTGAATTCCTTCGATAGCACTGCTCTATTTTCCCGGTGATCTCCGGAGTTGCGGAACCGCCGAAAGAAGCTTTAAACTTCAAACCATTGTACTGAGGAGGGTTATGGCTCGCCGTAATGAGAATGGCTCCATCCGCCCGTTTGTCCACAACGGCAAATGAGACCACGGGAGCGGGAGCAAAACTCTCAGTGAGTAAAACATCGAAGTCATTTGCCGCGGCAACGAGAGCCGCTTCCAAGGCAAACCTGTCCGAAAGAAACCTGGTATCATAACTGACAATTAATCTTGGCCGAGGGCTGATAGCTGAAGGCTGAAAGCTGATTTTAATGTAGTCGCATATGGCTTGAGAGACCCATCTCACGTTCTCGAAGGTGAAATCGTCCGCTATTATTCCTCTCCAGCCATCAGTGCCAAATCTAATCATCTTCGTTCACCATGGAATCGTTGACCGTTCACCGAAATATCCTTTAATGAATTCTTAAGAGCACTAATCATCATAGCAAGTCTATTGCACTCTTCATAGAAATGTTTGTAATCTTCGGTGGTAATAAAAGTGAATTCCATTTCTCCTCAAGCTTTTATGATCTTCACTGTGAACTGTGAACGGTGAACCGTGAATGAAGGTGTTAAACTCTTTTGCGCCAATAGTTTAGCAAGTCTTCCAGGGTCTTTTCGAAGGGGATTTCCGGTTCCCAGCCCGTGGCTTTCTTGAACTTAGTGGCATCTCCCGCCAAGATGGGAACATCCGAGGGACGCATGCGAGCGGGGTCTTGCCTTATCTCCACATCCACATCGCTCAATTTGAGCAGCATGTTGAGCATATCTGCAATCTTAACCGCCTTCCCCGATGCGATATTATACACCTCTCCAGGCTCACATTTTTCCAGCGCCAGCCAATAAGCTCTTACCACATCTCGGACATCCGAGAAATCGCGTTTCGCTTCCAGATTTCCCACTTCAATTACGGGCTCTTTTAAGCCCTTTTCAATCTCCGCAATCTGTTTAGCGAAGTTCGACGCCACAAAAACTTCTCCACGCCTTGGTCCCGTGTTATGAGCTAAAAGATTACCCACGCCCGCTTGAAACATTCCATCTTCTGTAGAAAAATCCCACACCTCCTCAGAATAATCTATTGGATTAAGAGATTTTATAATTCCATCTGGCTTTTGAAGATGTTTGCCCCAATTTTTATGAGCTTTTATATCTGAATTTAAATTTATAGAAATATATCCTTTCCTTTTATCTTCGAAATTAATATTAATTTCCTGTCCAGTAGTCTCTTTTATTAAATAACACAATCCCGCGGCCAATATCCTTGACTTAGTCTTGAAATTTTTGAATTTATATTCACCATGTCCTTTCTTTAATCCATCTCCTTCATTATAGCCTTCAAGGAAAGCAAGTTTTGCTTCCTTTTGAGCGTTTAAGATACATTGGGGAACTTTTTTATTTCCATCAGAAGCATATACCTGTGGATATAACCACTTAGCAAATTTTCCAGGATTTCTTACAGATAATCTTAAACTACTCTTATTTTCTTGATAAAAACTATCTTTTCCAAAATGTTTAAGGAGAATTCTTTTTGTTTTATCTAAAAGAGTTTTATTAGTGTTATCAACTCTAACTTTCCCTACAGTTATGCATCCTTCTGCAACAAAAAATCCAAAAAACCAAGCTACCTCTTCATTCACATGCATTATATTACTCGATGGATAATTAACAATAGCAACTTTATCCCCTATTTGAAGGTTTACAACTTCTTCCGGTTTCAAATCCTTACCAATAATAGAATGATTATCTGTAACTTCTAATAGTCCCTTTTTAGTTAAAATTCTAATTAATTTATTATCGCGAATGGGATGGCAACTAATTTCTTTAAGTTTAACCCAATGATTATTTGACCACACTGATAAATTGTATCTCCGTAAATTCCAAACTTTGACATCCCCTATAAACTTGCCTGATTTATATCCTCCGATTTTATATTTATTTCTCATCTCATTAATGTATTTGATATCTATCAAACCTGAGGAATCGTCTCTAATCATTACTGGTGTCCACTTAGATACTGAGTGATTGAAAGCACGGGTTCGCACGATGTGCATGCCATAGCTTCGATGATATTGGTATCCCAATAAATCCTGAGCTACCTTGCTCACCCCATAGGGACTCAGAGGCCTTAAGGGATTGGTCTCCCTTATGGGAATCTCATTTTCATAGACGAGACCATACTCCTCGCTGCTTCCAGCGAGCTGAACTCGAGGGTTAAGCTTCAGCTCGCGGATGGCTTCGAAGAGATTAACCTGACCAATGATATTTGTCACTAGGGTCTCAGCGGGTGCATGCCAGGAACTTGGTATGTACGATTGTGCTGCTAAATGAAAAATGTAATCGGGTTTGCTTTGCTCTAAAGCTTTAATTACCGAGGAGGCATCTCGAAGATCACAATCAATTAGCTTAATCTTGCTCCTGATGTGATCGATATTTTCCGTTCGACTCCTCCACCTGATGGTCCCGAAAACTTCAGCGCCCTTTCCCAGGCAGTATTCGGCGAGATGACTTCCCACAAACCCCGTTATACCTGTGATGAGTACCTTCACCTTTCAACCTCCCAAATTTAAAATTTCATAAAAAATTACAGTTTTGGGTTGTTCAATCCGAATAACAGGTCTAAAGACCTGTTTCTACTATTTTAAATGAATGTAAAAATTGGATTTAAGGATTTATTATGCCTGGTAAATAAAGGTGTCGAGGTCTGACCCTAGAATTTGATTTTTGCTCTTTCAATCTTTGTATCGGGCCAGATTCTCACCCCTCGTTTAAGATGGTTCTCATCCTCGATGATCATATTGTCTCCTAAAACGGCGGTCTCCGCCACGTGAACCTTCTTGCCCAGGCAAAGCCCTCTACCCAAAAGGCTATTCCTGACAACACTGGCTTCATCGATGTGGCAACCATCAAAGATTACGCATCTCTCAAGCATGGCCCCTGTTTGAATCACGCAATTATTCCCTATCGTGGTATTACTAAAAATTGTAGCATTGGAGTGGATACGGCAGTTCTTTCCAATCACCGTGGGACCAAATATGGTGGCTTCCGGACCTATTTCCGTCCCCTCGCCAATCCAGACCCTAGGCTTAATCTCTCTCCCAGAGAATTCGAAGTCAAGCTTGCCATCCAAGATATCATGATGGGCTTGGAGATACTTTTCAGGAGTCCCGATATCCAGCCAGTAGGCGCCGGATGGAAATCCAAAAACCCTCTCGCCCTTCTCCAGCAGAGTAGGGAAGAAATCGCGCTCGAAGGAATAATTCTCACCCTTCGGTGCATACCTCAAAATTTCCGGTTCAAGCACGTAGGTTCCGGCATTGATCAGGTCCGTGGTTACTTCATCCCAGCTTGGCTTCTCCACGAAATTCAGAACTTGACCCGAAGTATCCAGGAGAACCAAGCCATACGCTGTGGGGTCTTCCACAGGAGTCAAGGCGATGGTCGCCATCGCTTTCTTCGCGTGATGGTATTCCATGAGTTGAGCGAGATTAAGATTTGTAACGATATCACCATTGAAAACGATGAAGGTTCCTTCCAAAAATCTCTCCACATTCTTGACGGCGCCACAAGTGCCTAGGGGTTTTTCCTCAGTCACATAGGTAAGCTTCACCTTCAGATGGCAACCATCAGCGAAATAAGATTCAAAACATTCAGGACGATAACTCGTGCTCAAGATGATATCGGTGATGTCGAATTGCTTAAGCAATCTTATAACGTGCTCTAAGAGTGGGATATTGACCAAAGGAAGCATGGGTTTAGGAATGGTGCAGGTGAGTGGTCTTAGGCGTGTTCCCTGCCCTCCAACCAGAATTACAGCTTTCATTTATAATCCCCTCCAATTTGTGATTCGCTTTTTGTCGGGGATAAACCCCGACACTACTTACTACTTGCGCCGTCTTAAAAAATTGATGCAAACAAGAAGGCATCCTCTTAAGCACAAACCCAAGGCAACCAAGAGTTTCAGATATCTCTTCCAGCTATTCCCATACCGCTTTGAATAGAACCGATACATGCTCTTTTGAAACTCGATTATCATTGGCATACTCTGCCTCTTGCTACTCTCGGCAATATAATGAACCACCCTGGCATCAGGTGTGAAATAAACCCTCCAACCTTTCTTCCACATTCGGTAGCACAGATCCAAATCTTCAACGTACATGAAGTAACCTTCATCAAAAAATCCCACATCCTCCAGGGCTTTTCTGCGAAGACATATAGCTGCCCCCGAAACCCAATCCACGACTCGCTCGGATTTATGATCCCAATCAGCCATCTTGTATTTTCTGGAGATGGGATTGGATGGAAAAATAACGCCAAAAAAGGCATGCACCATAGCTTCTCCAAAGGAGGGAAAATTCCTGCAAGAGTACTGGATCGAACCATTGGGGTTTAAGAGCAGAGGTCCCACCACCCCCACATCCTCATGGTTTTCCATGAATTCCACCAGCCTGTCCGACGCCTTAGGGAAAACTCGGGTATCGCTATTAAGCAGGAATATATATTTTCCTCGACTCGCCTCAATGGCTTGATTGCATGCTTTGGCGTACCCAATATTGATGGGGTTCTGGATCAACCGGACTTCGGGGAATTCCTTTTTAACCATCTCCACGCTGCCATCGGTGGAATTATTGTCCACGACGATTACTTCGAAAGGACACCCTTTCTCGAAAATCGAGGTCAGACAATCCTTAAGTAAATCTTTGGTATTCCAACTGATTACGGCAATGCTCAAATCCAAAGTTTCCACTTTCACGACAAATAATTCACCACAAATGTCTTCTTATCCAAGCCTTATAATCGAATTTCTGAAACCACTTCTCTATCTCCACCTGGCTCACCTTTCTATTCTTTTGGATAACTCTCCTTTTCGCAAAAGTTCTGGGCAACTCCCTTAAAATATCAATCCAACCCAATAACGCCGCTGGACATCTGAAAAGGAGTGCTCCCGTCTTTAAGGTATCCGTGATCAGAAAATGATGGAGATTCCTCAAAATGCTGGCGAAGGAATCGTTCTTGAGGATCATCAGATATCTATTTTTGTAATTGTGGATTTCCACCAATTTGGTTCTCCTTACGGCAATTCCCCCACGATAATGATAAGCCACAGCAGAGGGTGTATAAATACATTTCCATCCATGCATCTGTGCCCGCCAATTGAGATCCACATCCTCTAAAAAGGCAAAGAAGGCTTCATCGAAGTACTCCCCACCTGCCTTAACATCCTCCAGCATTCCCCTCTTGTACAGGGAAGCCGCGGCACAGGAGCCGAAAATGTATTCCACTTGGTCGTATTGACCCTCATCAATTTCTCCATCTCCTCTATCGATGACCAATCGATTCTCGAACATGGTGTGACCCACCGAGTCTATAACCTTTGTTCGACCTTCATCGTTGAACCTCAATAACTTGCCCGAAACTGAACCAATTTTTTCATCCAAAGAAGCGGCTTTGACCATCTCACTTATATAGGTGGGGGTCATCACGACATCTATATTCAAAGGTATCACATAAAGACCCTTGGAGGTAGCAATCCCTTGGTTGATAGCCATTGAAAACCCCTTATTTTCCTCGTTCTCTATGAGGATTACGGAGGGATAGTTTCTCTTTATGATTTCCTGAGACCCATCGGTTGAGCTATTATCGATGACGATTACCTCTAGTGCCGGATAAGTCTGACCTAGCACCGAATCCAGGCAATCCTTTACAAACCTTTTCCCGTTCCAATTCACAATAATAACCGAGACTAGATCCATTTTTCATCCCAGTTCATCGTTCACAGTTCACCGTATAATTCGTTCACCGTTCACCGTGGACCGTTCACCGCGAATCGGCCTTGAACCCAAATGTGGTTCATGGTTTCATTTTATCGAGATTAATCTCTATTTTTATACTACCTCACAATAGAAAAGACAACATTCTAAACCCTGCCTACCACTTATCACCTATGCGGTGAAAAGTAGGGGTGGGGTTTATCCCCACCCAAAATAATCATTCATTAATGTAGGGGCGGAACTCCATGCCCGCCCAAAGCTATAGCGGGGGACAAGCCCCCGCCTACAAATTCGATGTATATACTAATAACTGTGCAACATCCTCAAATAATCCATTAAGTCCTCTCTCAAATCCTCTTTCGCGAGGGCTATCTCGATGTTTGCTTTAAGCCAATCTATCTTGCTGCCAATATCGTATCTCTTCCCCTCAACTTTGTAGGCATAAATATTCTGTTCAGCGAGGAGCAACCTTAAGGCATCGGTGAGCTGAATTTCATTGTTCCTACCGGGTGGCGTCCTCTCCAGGCAGTCAAAAATCTCAGGTGTCAGGATATACCGCCCAAAAATGGCTAAATTTGAGGGGGCTTCCTCCAAGGGAGGTTTCTCAATTAAGTTTTCGACCTTGTAAATCCTCTCGCCAATGGGATATCCATCGATGATACCATATCTTTCGACCTTATCGCGGGGTACTTCCTCCACAGCTATAATCGGTGAGCCGCACTCTCTGAATATATCAAGCAATGTTCTGGTGCAGGGAATATCCATTAAAGTGATGGTATCCCCCAATAAAACGGCAAAGGGTTCATCGCCGACATGTTTCCTAGCACAAAGAACGGCGTGTCCCAAACCCCGAAGCTCCTTCTGCCTGATGTAATGGATATCGGCGAGGTCGGCGATACCCTGCACGTGCGTCAAAAAATCGTGCTTTTCTTCCTCCCTCAAAAAATACTCAAGCTCAAAGGACTTGTCGAAATGATCCTCAATCGCCCTTTTGCCCCGCCCGGTGATCACCAAAATATCCTCAGCCCCCGAAGCCACAGCCTCCTCGATAACGTACTGGATGGTTGGCTTGTCGACCACGGGGAGCATCTCCTTTGGTTGAGACTTGGTTGCCGGGAGCAACCTGGTTCCGTAACCAGCAGCCGGAATAACCGCCTTCATTGAATCCCCCCAAACCAGTTTCGGACAAAGCGCTTTCTATACATCGTATGCCTTCAAAGCTTCGCTGGATCGAGGCGCCTAACTTCCTTAATGAGATCGAAGTGTGCATCGGTACTGATTATGCACTCGATACCATTGCTGAGCATCACAGCGGCGTGAATTAAATCCCGAGGAGCAATCCTAGCCTTCATATATTTTTCAACCAGCTCTATTAGCTTACTTACTTCAGAAAGACCTACTGGGAGAACTTCCAATCCGAGTGCATAAATATCTTTACACACTTGAAGGGCAGTGGTCCACTCGCCAACAAGAGCATAGCGGTATATTATCTCTTGAAAAACTTCACTATCAGTTACGGGAAGACCAAATTCTTTCTCAAAACTGCCATCCGCTATTTTCAGAATAAGTTTTGCACAAGGCTCTTTATAAGGATGGTCTTTCCCCCGAGCATACATCACAATGTTGGTATCAATGAAGTAGGCTGTTTCTACCATCCTCCATGCCCTCGGGCTATAAGCTCCTCGATCTCTTCCCAAGTGGGTAACTTTTCCTGAGCTGATATAATTCTCTGTGCCGCTTGCATCCGTACCTTCTTGGAAACCTCATCTTCCGCAAGAACTGTTTTCTCCACAGCCTCTCGTATCAAAGCAGCAACCGAGACCCCTCGGAGTTTTGCTTTCTCTTCTAGCTTCCGATATTGCTCCGGCTCAAACAAGATCATCGCCTTTTTGGTTAATGACACCACTGTCACCTCTTTTATATCAACATCAATATATATAACACTTGAGACTTTGTCAACACATTAGGCATCAGTCAACAGCCAGCTGAATTTGCCGGGAGCCTCGCTAAATTAAAGACTCGCCTTCTAAACCTTGTGCTTCCATAAATAAGCTAGTTTCGGGTCTTTGAATTTTCTCCAGAGAAATGCCTTTAACTCCGATTCCCGTATAAACGAAACCGAATTCCGTTAAAAGCTGAGAATCTAAACAATTTCTGGTATCGAATATAATTGGTTTCTTGAGCAACGATTTGATTCTTTCAAAATCAAGCCATCTGAATTCATCCCACTCGGTCAACAAAACGAGCATATCACTGTCCTTAGCTACCTCATAGGCATTAGTGGCGAACTCGACGCCCTTTAAAACCCGCCCGGCATTTTCCATAGCCGCAGGGTCGTAAGCTTTCACAAGGGCACATTCCGTTTGGAGATGATTTATGATATCTATCGCCGGTGCGTCCCTAACATCATCGGTATTTGGTTTGAAGGATAAACCTAATATACCAATGCACTTATCTTTAAGATCACCTAAAAGTTGTCGGATCTTCACCACCACTAACCTCTTTTGATCTTCATTAACCTTTAAAACCTCCTTAAGCAGGTTGAATTCGTATCCACAATCTTCAGCAATTTTAATGAACGTTTTACAGTCCTTGGGCAAACACGAACCTCCCCAGCCCGGTCCAGCCTTGAGGAATTCAAAACTGATCCTCTTATCATATCCCATCCCTGTAGCTACATCCTTTACATTTGCCCCCACAGTATCGCATAGATTCGCTATGAAGTTTATGAAAGAAACCTTGGTCGCCAAAAAGGCATTGCAAGCATACTTTATTATCTCTGCACTGATCTGGTCGGTAATGAGAATGGGAGCTTTAAGGGGGCGATAAAGCTCGGTCATAATTTCGGCAGCTTTTTGACTATCCGTGCCTATGATAATTCTGTCTGGATTGAGGAAATCTTTTACCGCCGAGCCTTCGCGCAAAAATTCAGGATTGGAAACCACATCAAACTTGTGAGGATAAACCATATTTTCAAGGATTATCCTTTTAACCAGCTCAGCTGAGCCCACAGGTACTGTGCTCTTATTGGCAATTATAGTATATTTATTAATCCCTTTAGCTATGCCCTTTGCGGCAGACTCAACATGGGATAAATCCACACTTTTTTCATTGAATGGAGTTCCAACCGCGATGAAAACAATATCGGATTCACTCACACCTTCTCCAACATCCATTGAAAAACTCAATGTATTTCTCTTATAATTCTTTTCCACGATTTTGCTCAGCCCTGGCTCATGAACAGGAATTACACCATTGCACAAACTTATTATTTTGGAGCCATCGATATCCACACAAACAGCGTCGTGACCAATATCAGCCAAGCAAGCCCCCATAGTCAATCCAACATATCCGGTCCCTATAATACAAACTCTCAATGTTCTCCCCTCCAAAAGCTGAAATTATAAAAGCTCCTCCAATGCATTCCATTGTTTTTTCTACATTATTGGGGCGACTTCCTCTTTAAATCCCTTTCCCTCACAACAACCCACACCAAACATGCTAACACTATAAGACAAAGGAGAACATAAAAAAGAGAAAAGGGCTTATCCCTGAGTATCCTTCCCATTGCGGCATTTACTAACTGTCCTAGATCCATATCGATGTAAGTTTGAAAAGCAAGATCTTTTCCGGAAAGAGCATCACCATTCAAGTAAGCTGCACCCTTGGGATAAGCATCTTTAGAGCTCAAAAAGATACCAACGGGATTTTTCAAGGTCGAGTTGGGTGATTCAAGCAAAAAGTAATATTCTTTATTTTTAGAATCTGGAATGGGCGCAAAAGTAAACGTATTAAAAACCTCATTCTGAATTTTAGAACCACCGATTCTGACCTCAGCTAAATTCCTATCGGCTGCCAAAGAATCTTTTAATTTGAATATAACTTCTGAAGGCTTTTTGGAATCTTTGATGGATAATTTAACATCGATACGATTTAGATTCCTCTCCTGGCAAATGAAGGATTGCCCAATAGTTTTTGAGCCATAAATGTGCTCGATGATATCGGAAGAAGTGCTCGGGCTCTCCAAGGGGACTTGAACGCATCCACCCAAGAGGAATGCTATAAAAAATAAGGCAAAAAATACCCTCTTCAACTTGTTATCCCTCAGTTACTCCTTCCTCGCTTGCTTTCCTGCGGATCTGTCTGAACTCTCTTCCAGTTCTTTCTTCTTCAACCGATACAAGAGCTCCTCAGTGAGCTTGCGATTGGCATCGATTAGATCGGCTATGACACCGAGGCTAACCGTTTGAAAACCGAGGATCATCAATACAGCAGCCAGAATTAAGGATTGGATGTGACCACCGGACTGACCACTGAAATAAAAATATAGAAACCTTACTCCAATCCCAACGCCACCCAGAAACAACAATGTACCCATTATAAAGAAAACTTTCAAGGGTTTATACATGGTATAAGTTCTCACTATGGTTATCCCCGCTCTCCTAATGTACGAGGGTATGTTCGAAATCAATTTTGAGTGACCTTCCCTCGCCCTGAAGGTACAAGGAACCTCTGAAACGACCAACCGCTTGTTGATTGCCTGGATGATCGTCTCCTGAGTATATGTATAATCCGATAAAACATTGATTCTCAATGCAGCTTCCCTTGAAAATGCCCTGAAGCCAGTTTGCGAATCGTAAATGGGGTAACCAACCAACCTTCTTACGAAGAAGCTCCCGATAACATTCCCCCACTTCTTTCCAAAGACCATATGGTCCAATTTCCAAACCTGTCTATTTCCTAAAACTATGTCCGCTTTATGTTCCAAAATTGGTTTAATGAGCTTGGGGATTTCCTGCTGATTGTATTGCAAATCGGCATCAGTATTGACGACGATGTCCGCTCCAAGTTTTAAAGCAGTTTCCAATCCTATTTTAAAAGTGAATGCCAGACCCCGATTAGTTTTTTGAGAAAGGATATAGTCCGCTCCCGCCTTCCTCGCAACCTCGGCAGTATTATCCGTGGAACCATCATCGACCACCAATACATCTACCTTATCGATGCCGGGGATATCTCGGGGGATTTCTTGAATCACCGAAGCAATGGATTTCTCCTCATTATACGCGGGGATCATCACAACCAGTTTCATTTTCCTGCACCTTTGTAACTTCGCATTTTTAAACACCTCGTAGAAACAAACCTTCAGGCAGACACACTTTTGATCTGTAGAAACAGATCTTCAGGTCTGTTATTAGTAACAGGTCTAAAGACCTGTTTTTACATGATTCTACACTCTACCGAAGTGCAACCTTTATAATAAATATACGAGATAACCGACCGAATACCTTCTAGCTAAGCTGCTTCATCTCGCCCGTGTCTGCCGTATTCTGTAGCGCGGCCGTAGCCTTTAGTCATTGCGAGCGAGCCCAAGGCGAGCGCGGCAATCTTTTATCTTCTCCCCAATATCACGATAATATCCGTCTGGATTGAAGAATCTTTTTTCAAAATTGCGGAGTATTTACCTTTAATTTGATCAGCGACCAATTGCGCAACATCTTCATTGGCTGATCTATAACGGATGATGGTCTGAGCGTAATCATAGCTGTCCGCATTTCGTATATTCCTGATATTAAAACCATTTCTCCTCAGAAGATCGGCAATCTCTTTGGCTGAACCCGTAATCCCATTCCCGTTAAGAACATCTATCCTCGCCTTGCTTTTATCTACAACTGGCTCAGCAACCGCAGGAAGTCCGCCCTTCCTATCTCGCCCTAAGATAAGGGCAATGTCTATGTCCAAATCGGGAGATAGATTTGGATAAAGCAAAGCCGGATAGAATTCTTCAATTTCTTTAGCCACAAGATTAGCTACACTCTCTTGCCCTGGTTTATGACGGATAACGGTGCGGGGATAAGCATCATAGCCCGCGTCCCCAATGGTCTGAATACTAAAACCGCTTTCGCTCAGCTTAGAGGCGATACTTGTTGCCTCTCCCCTTACTCCATTCCCATTTAGCACATCGATCTTAACTTTACTTTTATCAATTTCCAAAGTTACTTTAGCTTCAGGAGTCTTTGGAGCCTTCGCCGCAGCTTTAATGGATTCCTTTTGCGGCTTCTTCGCTATCATCGGTGAAGTGGCAACCCTGTGAACCTTCTTGGTAAACCACAGTCGCCCTGTAGCATACGCACCACCGATTAAACAAACCAAAAAAAATAGAATAATTACACCAGCTAGGGCTCGAATTTTCACTTTTCTCGTAAGGCGCTTAGCCATAACTCGAGGTCTTACTTTGTGGGGGATCGTTTGCACAGCTTCCGTAGCAACCGCTGGTTTTTCCAGAAGTTTTTCCGGAGAAAGGATTCTAAAAGAAGCGGATGTAATCTTAGCTAAAGTTTTCCTACATTTAACAAACACCTCATTTTCTTTTGCATATTCAATTAACAATGAAGCTGCTACCAGAGCAAAAAAGGCATAAGCGAGCATTCCCACCAATCTTGCTTTGGATGCGTCTCCTACCATTAGGAAAATTGGACAGCATAATAACAAGAGTAAAGCAGTGGCGAGTTCGACCAATATTTCTGATATCCGCTTTTCTTTTGCATATTCAAGCAACCATAAAAACACCCCAACACCCAAGAAAACATAAGCTGACTTCCCAATTAAACTTGCTCTGGAGACATCACCAAACATCAAGAATAGGGAACAACACAATAGCAAAGGTAAAGCAATAACCACTGAAAATCTATAATCCAATTTATAAATCCAGCAGAAAATAAAATACAAAATAAGCAGGTATCTCAAACGTATTACAAAACCAAAAATTGATATGTTTCCAAAGAATGCCGTAAATAATATTCCACCGACAAGTAATGAGGTCAGAACATAATCGTAGTTAACTTTAACAAACTCACTTACAATTTCGAATCCTTCTATCTTTACTTCCTCTTTTTCACCACCAAGCACCAATATGGAAAGCAAAATTATTAAAATCCCGGAAATGAAAGATAAAAGACGCGAAAGATTACCCAATCCTGCAGTTTTATACCATATAAGGATTGCCCCTAAAATTCCCAGCCCGATGATGAACCCAAGTTCCTTTAATGTTATTACCTCATGCCGAACTTCTTCTTTCTCTTCTCTACTGGTGAGTGCAGCAATGACGCCACTAACTAAAACGATTACTAAAAGGATGTTGAGATTGAAGAAAAAACTTACGAAGCCTTCCTTTATTGTCTCAAGCAATAAGAGAATCAAATAAGTTGCTAACGATGTCACAAATATATCCTGATTGACATCCCGCAAAAATTTCAGAAACTCAATATGTTTCGTGTTCAAAATACGTCTTTTTCGATTATTAACTCTTGCAGACAGGTTCATTCTTTCCTCGCTTGTCTTCAATTGCTACATAGCACAAATCAATTACCCATGCTTCCTGAATATATGCAACATTTTTTAGTCACTGCGAGCCCCTGTTTTGGGCGTTGCAGTCTCCTGATTGAGATCACCACGGCTGCGCCTCGCGACGACTTCGTCGGATTGCTTCGGGACTAAAGTCCCTCGCAATGACATCAGTGCAGTCATTGCGAGCGAAGCAATCTCGTGAGCAATTTAGATGCTTCTGAGCCGTCAGAAGTGCTAGCCTAAAGGAGTCCAGGCTTTTTCAAAGTGATCTCAATGGAGCCGAGTACTATTTCTTCGCCCCTCCCTGTAAGACCTGGTGCATGAAGCACAAAATTCAATTTGTTATCTTTTGCCTCAATTTCAGTTAAATCTATAGTGACAGAGTTTGTTCGCCACACGCCCTTCCTTTTCGCAGGAATAGTGTAGTCCGCCACAATATAATCTATGTCGGTAAGTACAAGGTCCTTGGAATATGGCGCAGTTTTCACCGGAATTGGATCAAAAAGCGAATCTTTTGAAAAAGCAAAGTAGCCACCTTCTGAACTTAAAACAATATCACCCTTTTCAGTAACTATTTTATTTGTTTCCCTCCCAAGATTTACACTAAAGCTCTCATTTTCCTTATTAAGTACTAACTTTCGATTATCATTTATGTGTAAAGTTTGTAGACCAGGCATATGCCACGACATAGCGCTTAGCTTTTTACCATTTGTGTAAAGGGTATTTTCCTTCGTTGGTCCTATCTTATATAAGTCATGGTCAGCAAGGAAAACCTTTTCCTCAAAGCAAAGATATTTTTGTTGAGACTCTAAGTCCTTAATCACAACATCAACTCCACATTCCAAAACAATCTTATATACACCCTCTTTTAAATCAGGAGCCATAACTTCAACCTTTTGAAGTTTTGAAGGTTTGCCGCTATTGGAAGCATCTCCATCATCAGGAACAATTTGAGAATGTATCAATTTGCTTCCCGAGAAAATATTTATATTCAAAGGATCGGGTCCCTCATACCAATTGATATCTTGCTTGTTAAGAGCAAACTCAAGAGGCTGGTCCTTCACGTATATGTAGAAGGTATGAGGACCCCTTAATGAAGCATCGATCTCAGTACCTTCATTTACCTTACTAATCTCAACTCTTGGTCGCTGTACAAACTCATAGTGATAAGTAGCAATGCGAGCTTTTTCAGCTTTCTTACTCTTGGGAACAGGTGGATTAGCAATGAAATCACCAACACTAGCAAATCTCTTCTTCCTCTGAAAGAGAGTCAGACCATTACTTTGAAGTCTATTCCAAGTCAAGGCATTAAGAGATTTATTATGCACGGGCTTGAAAATACATTGCCCAGTAGCAATATCCCGAACTCCTACCAAAAATTCCTCAGGGTCTCCTTGATATTTTATCTTGACCTCTGCCGTAGCAAACTTGGTATAAGGTACTTTAAGATCAAAAGTTACCTGGTCAGTTGTCATTTTTTGCTGAGGTATCTGGTAATACGCACCTTTCTTATCTCTGCTTAAGGCAGCAGAAGGAACAAGAGGGGTGGGTATAGCAATATTTTCAGAGCCTTCTGTTAAATCCATCTTATAAGTGACTGTAGCACCAAAAGGAGCAACATTCTTGTACACTAAAAGACCAAAAAATATAATGGCAAGGAAAATGATTATTGCTCTTGCTCTCCGCCTAGCCAAAGATAGCCTTTCACCTTGCTGCACTTACCACCCCTCCCAGTTTACAAATAGAACCATTTTTACACTATCTGCCTATTTCTTTGAAGCCCTGAGCCCAGATATCTTGCGACCCCCAAACTATGCTAATGCAGCTCATACCTTATTTGATGAACTCGCTTATGTGTTTCAGAAAACGAGGAACATCTCTAACGGCTGCTTGGAGACCATCATAAACCTTCTTGGTATCTATCTCATCATATTCATGTACAAGCCTGTTTCGAAGACCAGCACAAGGAGAATCTCTCTTGCAAAATCTGGTGGAAGAACACCAACTTTTGCAAGATCCAAGAAGGATCTAAAGTAATCAGATGGAGGTGGATGCCCTTCCTCGGTAATTATGTGATAACTGATATCTATCATTCTGCCAATCATTCGTTCGAGATACCGCTCAGCCATCACTTCATTCGCCGAATTTGCAGCATAATTTTCATAGCTTAAATTGGCTAAAGATCTTATAGCTTCGAAGTCTTCACTAATAAGGTTGATTTTCCGCATGATCAGAGTTTTGTCAATCATTCACCAGCTTCTCCCGCATAACGAGCAATAAATCGTCGGGCAAATTCCTCTTCCATTCTGAAATACTTTCTATGGTCAACATATCGTTTAAAAGCATATATTTTAAGTCGAGCAAGGTCACTTTCTTTGCCATAAAGAATTTCATTTCTTTCCATAATCTTTTTGAGAAATAAGGGATCAGCTTGATTGATGACGGCAAGGTCAACTTCTCTTTCAGGAATAAGTTTCTGCAACTCAAAAAGAAGGTCTGAATACTTCTCCATAGAGAGATCAGGCTTTTTACAAAGAACGGCGATATCAACGTCGCTTTGGGGGTGAACCCTGGTGGATACTGCCGAACCGAAAGCGAGGATCATACGAAGATTAAACCTCCTGGCGATCTTCTCAAAATCGTTCTCATTCGCATTATTTGAAAACTTAAATAATTCCATTTGACCTGCTTTCTCCTTCACGCATAAAATTCTACCCTTCATAATCTACTTTTTCTTAGACGTCTCGTCAATCAGATGATCGGTTTCTTCTACATTGGCTGCCCAATGCCTTTTCAAAAACTTAAAATTTCCTACCTATTATAAAGCACTGCTCCACCAATGGATACACTGTTCGCAATAAAACGAAGCATCAAAGACTATGTGATGCATATTACACTCGGTTTATTTACCACAAAACAAGTCATTTTGAGCCCTTCCCTTGTTGTCATTGCTTCACTTCGTTCAGGACAAGTCTGAGCCCTTCGCTTAACCGTCATTCTGAAGGACCCTGAGTGAAACGAAGGGGACTGAAGAATCTCATATCCCTCTTTGTCATTGCGAGCTTCGATTTATCGAGGCGTGGCAATCCGACGAAGTCGTTGCGAGTCCGCCTGAGGCGGACGAACAATCTGTGTCTTCACAGCAAACAGCGTTTTGTGATCCCTGAACTATTTGGAGAGTGTTTCTAAGAATGTTTTTGGAGATAGAATCTTAAGGCCGACTCCGTCCGCTTTTTGAAGGCGCACGTCACCAGTAACCAGCATTTCTGCTTTCCCTTCTCTTGCAGTCTCAATAATTGGATTGTCGGAAGCATCCTTAGCCCAACTCCCTTTAGAGTCAACGACGGGAATGAGTTCAGAAAAAGAAAGAATTTCCTCAATTAGATTGCCAACTAAATTAGACTCCAAATCAAACTTTCCTTCTGCCACCCTTCTAAACTCTTGAAGGATATAAAGGGAGGTTACAGAAGTAAATTTGCCTTTTCTCGCATGTTCCAAAATCTCCCCAGAGATACCACCAAAGAGAATTCCAGAAAGTAGAATATTGGTATCCAGAACAACTCTAACGGCCATAGCGGATTTCAGATAGGGCGCGGTTTATGTCTTCTTCTTTTAAACCCATCTCTTTTGCCTTTTGACGTGTTTTTTCCACCAGTTCATCCCATTGAGATTTGACTTTTGAAAGGACAATCCTATCGCCCTCAATTTCGACATCAACTTCACTTGCAGGTTTGATATTAAGACGCCCCGCAATGTCCTTTGGGATTGTCACTGTCAAGCTGTTTCCAACCCGTCTTATCTTGAGTTTCATTTTGGCTTCCTCCTGAATTCTGGATATACCAAGTATATACAAAGAAAACTGCTGTGTCAAGCTAGGCACAAACTCCCCAAGGATTTCAACAAAATCAACAACGCCCCTGAATTATAACCTATCTGTTTTACGATGTCTGCAAAGCTCCGCAGACAATAAATCAGTTTCTTCTACATCACCTGCCCAATACCTTTTTAGGATTTCTCTATTAATCCCTTCAATATCAAAATATCCTCGCTTTTAATTTCCTTAAAAAGCACGAGTAAGCCCATGTACGCCAATGCAGCAACCACATAGAGGATAGTCAAATTCAAACCAGTGGCGGGAACCATAATAAAAATGAATGAAATCACCAGAGAAGAAATCAAAATCTTGAAAACTGACTGTGGAGAAACCAAAGTCGCAAAATTTTTCCAAAGCAAGCTTGCTCCCAAGATAACCCCAACCAAGCAAGTTAACGTAGTTGCCATGGCCGCTCCACTTAATCCGTAGTGAGAAATTAAACTCATGCATAATCCAGCATCTGCCAAGACCAAGAAAGAAGCTAAGATTATAACTTCTTTAAAATTATTGTTCGCCATTAAGATAGAGAGGATTGCCAGGAGAATAGAAATAAAGGCATAGCCGAAAGCCAAAATAGCAAGAGGAGAACCAGCAGCTAAATATCTTTGAGAGTACAGCAAGGAAACAAGATTCGTGGAAGTAACCGCCATAACAAAAGAAATTGGCACCAAAAACAGGAGCAAAAACCTCAAAGCTTGATTAATGTACCTTTTGGTCTGTTCGATCCTTCCTTCAGCGATAGAATTAGTGATAGCAGGAAAAAGAGCACTGGAAAGAGCACCAAAAAGAAAATAAAGAACTTTAGCTAGAGTGCTGGCGGCGACATAATAGCCAACCTTAGGTGCACTTAAAACGATCTCCTTAACAAACCATAGATCAATGCTCATAAGCAAATTGAACAGAAGCCCAACGATCGCGAAAGGAACTGCCAGTTTTAAAAGCCCAAATGACTTTACTGTCTTTACCGTATCATTTATGTCCACCTCTTCTGTGCCACCAATTAGCTCTCTAAAATAATAAAATCCTACCAGAAATCCAAAAACAGAGGCCATAATGTTTCCAATTAAGGCTCCTGCAACTGAAAGACCTAAAAGCACTAGCCCAACAACAAAGATAAGCTTTGAAAAAAAATATACAATTGAGGCAATTGCCTGCTGCTTGTAAAACCTCGAGCCGTTCAATAAGGCGATATAAATGTTATAAAAAGCCAATATGGGGATGTCTAAAATAGCGATCTTAAAATAAACATCTATTTTTGGATCATTAAAGATACGGGAAAGAAAGGGGGAAAATGAAAAGGCTAATACAAATAAAATAATTGCAACTAAAGACTGAAGATAAATAGCTTTTTTCTCAATAACCTTTGTAAAAAAAGGAGATTCAGCTACCTTTTTGATGGCTGCACCTGAGACTCCGCCCAGAGTAATTTCCAGCCAGACAAGTAAAGAAATCACAAAACCAAAGAGTCCATAATGACTGGGACCGAGCACTCTACCCAAAGTGATATGTAAAGCATAGCCACATATCAGAGCAAAAGCCTGACTAATAGTTAAATAAAAGGTCCCTTGTGCTACTGTTTTTTTCATTAGCAACCTGTCACTCTCTAGAGTCAAGTCTTACATTATCTTTAAAAATTCTCAATCAATAGATTCGAATGCTTTTATTCCTCTCTACTATTCAAATTGACAGTCCCATACTTTCCTTCATATACAAATATCTTCTACTGGCAAGTTTCTCTTATTATCTCTATAGCAAAATTCCAGATACGTCTAAGACAAGATGGTTGATTCGTGAATAACCTCACATCTCTCATTCTTCCTCGGGATCCTCCTTAAAGTGCAAAATACGGTTAAAAGATTCTAAATAACTGACCCTGGGGCATAATTTAATTTAAGCTATGTTGTCGCATATACCACATGATATTGGGTGCTTAGATAAATTATTTATTCTTGTGCTTGTTTGATTTCACATACTCCATATGAGGTGTTTTACCCTCATTGGTGAATAATCATTTATGATATTGAAATAGACTGCACATTGAAAAGTAAATATGCAAGTAAGTACCAGAGTCTTTACCCTGTCTAAATGCTTGACTGGTAGTTTGTCAGAAAGAGCAAATATTTCCTGAATCTGTCCAAAGAAAGGCTCAATGGTAATTGATCTATTCTTGTAGATGGCTCTTCCCTCTTTGGAATTAAAGAACTCTGCTTCTTTTCTTCTCTCTTTCTTGGTATGCTTTTTGACTTCTACTGGGGTAATTAGCTTTTTTTCTCGCTTTTTCTCGTACTCTTTTAATTTGTTGTCATCATAGCCCGCATCGCCAGTAATAAATTTAGTCTCTTTAGGAAGAGAAGCTGTTAGTTTTGGATATAACTTATTATCTGGCACATTAGCACTTACCACATCAGCATTTAGAGTCAATATTTCCACAAGAGGGGACTTTCTGCTTTTTAATATCATCTTTGTGCCAAATGTTGCCATTAGCCCAGGCAAGATAGAGTCAATAGATACAGTTTTAATGTCTGCTAGCTTCTTAACAACAAAAGCTGTGGCTGCTCTTATGATACATACAGTAAGGCCAAAGAAGAACTTTTAAGTCTTCTATCAAAGGTTCTTCTGTCAGGAATACTTTTAAGACCAATAGCAGAGTATGTTTAATCTTTTCTTAGCGATAAACGCAGCCCACTCCGTAGGGAAATTATGATTGTTAATTATGTCAAAACTTTTTGGTATCATCCTTCCTATATTGAGCATGTTACCGAGTACAATGTAATAAGGTGAACAAGATAGGGACAAAGGTAGAAGAGGAGGGACAATATTTATTGTAACTTCTGGAAAACACCTTTCTTTATCTACAGCATTGGTAAATATTTCTACTTCGTGTCCCCTTTTTGAAGCTCAATTGATAATCTTAATATTTGTCTTTCTCCACCCGCGGGATGAACAAAGGGGGTGTGAATCATTGCTATTCTCATACCTCCGATTCGAGGTAAAAATATGATAATGACATGATTAAAACACCAGTAGAAGTATTTGGTGTATGCGCAGCTGCAGCACTTTATAGAAGCAAGGCATTGAAAGAGGTTGGATTATTTGACAAGAGCTTCTTTACAATACTGGAAGATGTTGACTTGTCTTGGAGGATCAGATTATCAGGATATAAGGCTCTTCTTGTGCCTACAGCAAAGGTATTCCATAAGCGGGGAATCTCAGGGAGGAAACAGAACTCAAAAAGGTTGGCAATGCTCAAAACATATTATGGAAGCAAAAATCGAGTTTGCCTTGTTCTCAAGTATTACCCTACTGGACTAATTCTTAAATTTTTTGCTCTTCTTTGTTGTAGGTTTTTCCGTGCATCAACATGCAGTATGGGAATCAAAGATAATCTCATCACTGACGTCTTTAGATGTCTCAAACAGAGGAAAACCATACACCACAAGTACCCAAATATTAAGGAGATACAAGACAAATGGATTCGCCGTAGTCCAATAGGTATTTGATGCCTATATTATTATGAGCAAAACTGTCTTTCTTGCGCTTAAAGCAGGCGAAGTTGCCAAAAAGACTTCTCTCGAAAACAAGCTAGCTGCAATCAAACAAAAATCCTCCCCTCCTGAGCTCATTAACATTTGGGCTGCATTTCTTCAACCTATTGTCATACAAAGTTCTATTAGCCAAACTACCATTTTATCACATAATTCCCCATACCTCAAAAACAAGCTTTGTAGCTGCTCAATCAACACCTTCTTGGACCCTATACAATTTTGAAGCAGGATCCACTAGGCGTAGAAAGTAATCCCTTTTTGATAACTCGCCATCGAACTGCTGAAGCGAAATTGGGCCATCTACCAGGATATAGACAGGTACATTATTCTGCTTTAATGTCGCAGTAATATTTGCCAACAGCTTAGGATCCTGCTGCAAACTACTAATAATTCCGACTTTCCGCTTCGGAAAGAGCATTTTATCAAAGTATTGACAAAGGATCACTGAATCTGATTCAGTGTTTGCAAAAATCGTCTCTGCAATTTCAGAATACTTAAGCGCCACTTCACGATTACTAACCATCGCGGGATAAGTTGCTTGAATGCCCATCAAAACAAACATAAATACAGCAAAGACAGCAAGAATCTTACGTCTACTAATACCTAGAACGAATTCTACAAACAGGGGTACACATAATACATAGATTGGCAGGAAATACCGAATATACGAGTTATGCAAGAGTATTGGGCACTGTGCACGAAAACCAGTCAACAAGAAATAGGTAAATAAAAATACCGGTATTGGAAAATATGCTACATAGGCAACCGCCCTCTTTTTGCATAGGCAATACAATGCACCAAGAATTGGTAAAATGAAAAGTGGCATTGCATTAGCCATAAGTTTAACGTTTTCAATCAGATTTACGGGTTGGTTCCCGGGCGGAGGAATTGTATTTTTCCATCTCAAGCCAACGTGCAATCCCGTTTTGAAATATCCTCCGTAGAAGCTCTTATTTAAAGCAAGGAATGGGATTGAAGTTAAAAGCAGAATAGCAACCGCTGCTAGAAGATATTTGTAGTTAATCGATCTTCTTTTCAACAAGAGTACTTTCTTAAATGATCTTTACTCTCGAGGTCTTAAAGGAAAACATCTAAGTCTCATAATAGTTGATGGCTGCCCTGGACTTTTAAAAGCCTTGGATATTGTCTATCCTTACATTCCTATACAACGCTGTTGGGTTCATAAATTAGCAATGTAGCTAATAAATTGCCTCAGAGAAAGCAAGAAGAGGTACTAAAAGGTGCAAAAGCTATCTATAAGGCAGAAAACAAAAAAGAAGCACTAAGATTATACTGGGAGTGGGCAAAAGCTTACCGCAAATCTTATCCTGAAGCAGTGGAGTGTTTGAAAAAGACATAGATGGACTCCTGTCCTTCATGGACTTTCCTAGAAAGCACTGGATAAAGATAAGAACAACCAACATCATTGAAAGATCTTTCAGAGAAGTAAGAAGAAGAACAAGACCAATGAGCTCATTTTCCAACTATAGGAGTGTCGACAGAATCATCTATGGCATTATTCATTACTTGAATTCTAAGTGGGAGAAGAAACCCTTGAAGGAATTTACACAATTATCTTGACACTACCTTTAAAATTTTATTATGGCCAAGTTTTTCGTCTATATGAATTGCGTACTTTCATATGTTTTATATGCTATACTATAGTTTGGCAAATTTAATTGCTCATTCACAAATGAATATCACGCTGCCTTTGGCATAAATCTTTCAAGTACTGGTTCAAGAGAACTTTTTCAAGAGTCATCTTGCAGACCTCTTTTAGAAACAGCTGGAAGTGTTCCTGGCGATGTTTGAAGATTACTTGAGAGATGTTTTTGAGTCGAGCGTCCTTAACCAAACGATGCTGAAGATAAGCTAAGGCTAGAAGACAAAGGGTTAGGTATTTGGTGATGCCCTCAACCGTTCTTAGTCTGAAGTCTCCCAAACCCAACCGAGTCTTAAGGTAAAGATGGTCGATCTCTACTTGCCAGCGCTCTCATAGTAATTCAGCACTTCTTTTGCTTTAAGGGAGGTATCTGTCGACAAGAAGTACTCTGGGTATCTATCCCGGGGGTGCCTTTTTGAGATGATCACCTTAACCTCCTCACCGAAATCGCTTATGAAGCCCTTAAAAGTGGATGTGAGGTGGGTAGCGGAGCTCAACATCACTTTGTTAAAGCTCTTGTTCCTTAAGCGCTTGGCATAAGATGAGACCTCTTACCGTTAAGCTTTCGGTTATGTTTGATCCTGCAGATGACATTAAAACCTTTGCGGAAACAGAACTATCAATGCATCCACTACCTCTCTTAAATGTCTAAATTGAGGCTTGGTGAGTCTAAGATTGAGAGCTAAAAGGAATTCCAGTAAATGCTTTGATGGTCCTGCGATTTTTGCTATCATGGAAGCTGCCTCCA
This sequence comes from Actinomycetota bacterium, assembly GCA_030018275.1. Classification (NCBI taxonomy): domain Bacteria; kingdom Bacillati; phylum Actinomycetota; species Actinomycetota bacterium. The sequence continues at coordinate 103,438 of JASEGB010000002.1, forward strand.
GAAGGTGGATTGTTGGTTGCTATCTATATTCACTTTTCACTTTCTGGAGGTTTTCCACATCAGTGGTTTTGTTCCTTTTAGCTAATTTTTTGCCAAACTACAGTGCTATAAATAAACAAATAATTTATACAAAAATTATGGTCTTGGCTTTGGTGATGAATATTATATTAAACCTTTTGCTTATTCCTAAATACTCCTATATTGGAGCAAGTGTAGCTGCAGTTATCCCTCAATTTTTACAATCCCTACTGTTATTTTTATTGGTAAAAAACTTTTATAAAAATGCAATTTATTAAGATTCTCAAATCACTTTGTAGACATTTCTTTCCTAGATTATTTGAATATTTAAGAAAAGAACTTTCCGATTGTAATACAGTTTTGGATTTGGGTTGTGGCTATAATTCTCCTATTCAATATTGTAATATTCCTTTTTCAATTGGAGTTGAAAAATTTGAACCCTATCTCAAAGAAAGCAAAGAGAAAAAAATTCATAATCAATATATAAAAGCTGATATTACAAAAATAGAATTTAAACCAAAATCATTTGATGCTGTAATAGCCATTGATGTGTTAGAGCATTTATCTAAGGAAGAAGGTTATGAGCTATTAAAAAGAATGGAAAAATGGGCAAGAAAGAAGATTATTATCTTTACACCAAATGGATATGTATATCAAGATGACTATGATAATAATCCTCTTCAAGAACATAAATCCGGGTGGAATGCTGAGGAATTAAAGAAATTAGGATTTAAAATTTTTGGAGTCAATGGTTGGAAAAGACTCAGAGGATACAGGGGAAAAATAAAATATAAACCAATTCTTTTTTGGAGGATAATTTCGGATTTGACTCAAAAGATAACCTATCGTTTTCCAAATTTGGCATTTCAATTATTCGCTATTAAAAATCAAAGAAGATAGATGAAGCTATTATTATGCGTGAATTAATTAAACAATTTGTCAAAATCATTGCTGAGACTTTACCTATCTCCGAACCTGTTTTTGAGTTTGGGGCTCTTCAGGTGTCAGGCCAGGAAGGTTTTGCAGATCTTCGCCCTTTTTTCCTAGGTAAGAAATATGTTGGTTGTGATATACGAGAGGGTCCAGGCGTAGACCGAATTTTGAATCTCCATCACATAGAACTTCCTTCAGAGTCAGTTGGGACAGTTTTAATTCTCGATACACTCGAACATGTAGAATTTCCAAGAAAGGCAATGGAAGAAGTTTACAGAATACTTAAACCAAATGGTTTTACCGTGATTAGTTCCGTTATGAATTTTCCCATCCACGATTGTCCATCTGATTATTGGCGTTTTACCCCGCAAGCTTTTAAGAGCATTCTAAAGCTTTTTAATTTTTCATTCGTTGATTTCGCTGGCGATGAACACTTTCCTCACACTGTTGTGGGATTAGGTTTTAAGGGTTTGCCCCCTAAAGATTTTGATAAATTTAAAAAAGTTTAAACTTTGGAAAAGGGAATGGAGTAATTCTTCAAAGAAGTCGTGGAAAGCATTGGTAAAAATATGCGTTCCTCCGATACTTTTAGATTTATATCGAAAAATTCAAAAAATTCAACTTTAGGCACAATGTCGTCTAACAGAGTGTATCTAGTTTTACTATGTTTTATATAGATACGCTCGAAAAGTTAAACATAATTAACCTCGGAACACCAAGAAAATAAAATAAAAAATGAACTATCCAAAAGTTTCGATAATAATTCTTAATTGGAATGGTTTAGAAAACACTATAGAGTGCTTAGAATCTTTACAGAAGATCACCTATTCAAACCATGAAGTCATAATCGTTGACAATGGCTCGAAGGGAAATGATGTAAAAATTTTAAAGCAAAAGTTTGGAGAATATGTTCATGTAATTAAGAATAAAAGAAACCTTGGCTTTGCTGAAGGAAACAACGTTGGTATTAGATATGCAATGAGAAAAGACAGTGGTTATATTCTTTTATTAAACAATGATACCATTGTCGATGCAGACTTTCTGACTGAGTTGATAAAGGTTGCAGAGAGTGATCCCAAAATCGGAATTGTTGGGCCAAAGATCTATTATTACTATGAGCCAGATAAGATTTGGTTCGCTGGAGGAGAAATACATTGGTGGAAAGGAAAAACAAAACACCTACATACCCGCGAGATTGACAAAGGGCAAGCGAATAAGATCAGAGAGGTTGATTATATAACAGGGTGTACTCTTCTTGTGAAAGGGAGTGTACTTAAGAAAATTGGATTATTGGATGCATCATATTTCTCCTACTTTGAAGAGACGGATTTTTGTGTTCGAGCTAAACAAAAGAATTATACGATTTTATATGTCCCGACTGCAAAAGTGTGGCACAAGATTTCTGCTACATCACATTACCAAGATGCATTCTATAATTATTACTTTGCTAGGAACAGAATCATTTTTATGAAAAAGCACGGAAGGTTGCTATATCGATTAACATTTTACCCATACCAGGTTTTTGTCAAAAGTCTAGGCGCCTTGCTGATTTTTGGATTGAAACGCAAGAATCCTAGATCAGCATTTGCTTACATAAAGGGAATTGTTGATGGGCTCAGGTGTAACTGATTACATGCAATCCTCATTATCGAAGCTCATCAACTCACTTTTCCACCTTGTAAACATATAGAACCTTGTCAACAACTTGAATGTCTGTTGGAGGAAGCTCGCCAATCGTTCTCTGTATGGGAGCATATCCTTGATGCAAAGGTTTTGGAGGAATTAACTCAGGTCTTGTGTATCTATCTGCAGCGATTATCCTTCTAAGAATCATTGTTGGCTCTCTAACTGCGGTAATCATTCTTAATTCTTCGTCTGAAAAAAGCCGGAAATTAGGTAATATCTCGTACTTATTTTCTAAGTTAAGATCACTTTTGCTTGAAATAACGAAAATGTCTGACTCATTCTCCAATTCTTGCAGAACCCTTTCTGTATCTAAATCCTCATAATTAGAAGAAATTGTTCTATATCCGTAAACAAAGTGTAATGGTTCAGCGATTTCATGATCCTGGAGGGCGACTACTAGAGCTGCATTAGTGTCACCAATAGCTCTGTGTATTTTGTCAAGCCGCTTTCGCATATACTTTTCTTCAGCGAAAACCAAGAGAGGCGCCCAAGTAGCTAAAAATAGGGTTATTACCAAAAAAATGCAACCAATTTTTAATTTACTACTTTTGACACTGTCAATCCCCATAGAAGTCGCTAAGAATAAAAGAGGAATCAGTACTACGTGGTAGTGTCTCATAAACCAAGGATGTACCCATGAAATTGTGGGATATTTTATCAACAAGAACGCCGGGCTGCTCAATAAGACCAGCTGCAAAAATTTGAAATTGTATTTTTTGTATTTCAACCCTATGACTATGAAAGCTAACAAAGGAATTATTAAATATGCATTAAAGCAGTCGAAAACATATCGCAATGTGTAGTTCTCGTAAGTCGGATAACTTGTCGCTACTCCACTTGAAGACGAGAAGAAGCTCGTTATTAGACTAGATATTTTTATCCACATAGCTCTCAAGTACATCAAACAATATCGTGATCGAGTCAAATATAGATAAAGACATAAGATAGAAAAATTGAGCATGACGAAGATAGAAGCAAAAATGGCTTTTTCCGAAAACTGTAGGTGGTATTTTCTATGTTTATTATTCAAAATCCACAAAATCACAGTAACTGTTATAAAAACAATTAAGTACAATAACAGTTCAAACCTCACAACCAAACCCAATGAGAGAGGAATGAAGCTTGCAATAATATAGTCCCCGTTTTTCCTTTCAATCCCATCTAAAAACAAAAGAAAAGTCAGCCATATTAAAAGAATCATAAGATTTTCAGATAGAGTCTCTCTGGCAAACCCGAGAGTGTTGTAGTGTAAAGAAAAAAGCACTGTAAATATTAAACCCACCTTAGGACTACTTAGAATCTTGCCAACAAGATACAAAACTAAAAGAGCAAAAAACAATAACAATGAATTTGCCCAAAATAATCCCTCTAGCCCACCAATCTTATAAAAATAGCTTAAAAACACGCTGTACCCGGGGAGAAATTGTGCAGTATAGGTGTGGGGTGCCACTTCCATAAAACCAGCGTAAAAGGGATATCCCCTAAATGGAATAAAGATAGACCCCTTCTTTGCAATATGCATCGCAAAGAAACTATATACCCCACTATCATACCCACCCCATAAAGTTACATGATGGAATATCCCATTCAAAATTGAAAAAAAGAGAGAGATTCCCACAGCTATTTTGTCATAGTGTGAGAAAACCAGTTTTTTGGTACTAGCAAGGTATAAAGGAAAACAAAGTGATAGGAATAGACAAGAAATTAGAAGTAGGCTTACGTATCGATAAACTTCAAGAAAAACAGAAAGCATACCTACACCCACAATGATACTGATCGCTAAAGATGCAAAAACAATAGCTTCTCCAACTGTATATTGTTTATCGAATGTATTATCTGATTTCACAAACTATTCTCTCCTTTGCTAATCCAAATGAATCCACAATGACTTTGCCCTCTGTTTTCTCTATTTTTTATAATATCGATATCTTTTTGAAAGTTGTTCCGTTTTCTTTGCCACTGCTTATAACCCATTATCGGAGGCTTTCCTATAGAAAAGTCTTTTTGCTCTTATTTTTGGCATTTCAGAATTGCTCATATTTCTCTTTTATAAGATCGCAGGGGGCACAGGTAACAACAAAACGAATGCCTATCTGAAAAAAGTGTAATATTTGAACTCTACATTGACTGCGGACCCATTTTTGCTCTCAGGTAACCAACCTTCCGTATGTGTCGTGATGCAGTTTTGCAATATTATCCCAAGAAAGTTCTTCTTTTAAAAGCCGTTCATTGCGGCAAAACAACTCCAGCTTTTTCTCATCATTCAGCAAATCTAATATTGCGCCAGCAAGTACCTCACTATTCTTTGGCGGCACAGTTAGACCTATTCTATATTCCTGAACTACTTTCGCCATACCACCAACATCGGTTGCAATAATTGGTTTTTCATAGGTAATTGCCTCTCGATAGAGCACACCGCTTTGCGTGATATGGACGTACGGCAACACCATTAGCTTGGATGCAGAAACTATCGCTGGTATATCTAAGTCTTTAACAAAACCTGTAAAAAAAACTTTTCCTTCGAGCTCAAGATCATTAACCATTGACTTTAGCTTCCCAAGGTAATTCGCATGACTTGGCGATGCACCACCAGCTATTACTAGGACTAAACCTTTTCTTCTTTCTAGCACTTTGGGAAAAGCTGCGATAAGATACTCAAGGCCTTTATTTGGTCTTATGGCACCCAAAAAAGTTATCAAGACGCTGTTTCCCAAATTATATCTTTCTCTTATTTTCTGTTTTTCCAGTAATGTAACCTCTTTAGCTTGATCCACACCGTGAGGTATAGTCTCTACTTTTTCTGCATCAATTTTAAATTTGACAAGCAGTTCATTTTTGTGCTCTCTGGTATGAACTAAAATCTTATTTGTCAACCTATAAATTATGGTTTCATATAAATGAAAGAGAAGTTTTGTGAATATATTTAAATGCTTTTCATAAATACTTGACTTCTCATGAGCAGTAAGAACCAGTTTTGCTTTTACTCGAAACGGTTTCAAGCAGATAAGAAAAAGCGGGAAAAGGGGACCGCATATAGTAGGAGTATACTGAACGTGTACAATATCAGGACGCTTTCTTAATACTTCATATAAGAACCCAAACCATGCTAACAAATGTTTCTTTTCCCTGTAAAAAAAAATCCTCCCTAAAATAACCTCGACATCATTTCCCTTGAGGCCATCTATTAATTGTTTGGTATATTTTGAAACTCCGCAACCCTCCGTGGGGTAACTACTAACCACATAGACTTTCAATTGTTTTCACCTTGGATTAGTTCCCAAAACTCTTCAAAATATTCTTTAGCAATGCCTTCCCAACCAAAGTTACCTAAAGTAAATTCTCTGGCCCTTTCCCCAAAATCTTTCCGTTTTTGATCATTGTCTATCAATTCATTGATTCTATTCACATAATCACTTATGTTATAAGGCTCGACTAAGAAACCATTACAACCATCTTCTATTGCGTTTTGAATCCCCTCAAGTCTGGATGCAATCACTGGGAGAGCGCATGAAGATGCCTCCAGAGCGACAATTCCAAATCCCTCCATATCCCCTTTGACCTTTATGTTTGGCATTATAAATATGTCAGATGCGTTGTAAAGCAACTTCAAAGTGTCGACATTTACCTCGCCCAACAATAGTACATAATCTTGCACGGTTTTTTCTCTTATGCTTTCTTCTATTCTTTCTTTCATTACTCCATCACCAGCAATTAAATATAGAATTTCTCTTCTTTTCTCAATAAGTTTTGGCATAATGTTTTCAATAAACCAGTGGAAGCCTTTTCTCTCAACCAGTCTTCCAACCGAAAGAAGAATTTCTCTCTCCGTAAGATCAATGCCTATTATCTTTGAGATTTGCCTTCTAAACTCACCCCTATCTCCATCCAGATAAAACTCATTAAAATCTATGCCTACGGTTATTACCGAGCATTTATCTGCTTTAATCCCCCTCCGCAGGCATTCCTCCCTCGTAGCCTCACTTATACAGATAATCTTGTTAGCCATATTGGTGAACCTTGGCACTACCGACTGATAAACTCTATTCGGATAAGTTATATCCAAGCCGTGAACTTTTACGACCACGGGTTTTCTGAAAATCTTCAAGAAAGGGATCAGGGGTGATAACAGAGCGTCACTTAAAAATACTGTATCAACATCTCTCCTTGCCCATAACAAAAAGAGTTTGAGAAAAGCATAGATGTAAAACAAGGGTGAATATTTGCCAAAGTTATTCGAGATAACCTTCAAATCCAGATGCTTACTCAAATTGCAAGCCAAATCATAATTTAGTTTCTCCGCTCCTCCCACATCAGGAGGATAATTTCTGGCAATAAAAACCAGTTTCACGCTCACGCCTCGTCATTGCAATCTAGTGTTGGGCCTATCACGCTTATTTTCATAACCTAATTACCCTCTTACCCCTTTCCCCTATTTCTCACGGAGAGAGTGAGATCCAGAAAGTATCTTCCTCACAACGAAGTTATCGTCGGTGTGGCTCATTTTAAACTGAATCATCTCTCCTAATAATCCTAAAGTTGCAAATTGGACACCCATAAGCATTAGAAGAACACCGAAAAGCAAAATATGGCGATAAAAACCACTTTATCTGCAGATGCATTTCCTAGGAGCTTTTCTTCTCAATCCATCTTTTAATAATGCGATGAACATCTTCGGCTGCATTAAGTGCTTCTTTTGCATCTCCGAGAGAAGGCATGGAAACACTACTCGCTGGAACAGCGTCAGGATACCTAGTGGGGATATAGTACCCATCGATGACCTTGAATTCCTTCTCATATCCTAATAACTCCGTTTTGATTTCGTAACAAAGCGGCCAAAGTTCCACAAGCTTATGGGTCTTCGGATAAAGCCTGCCATTAAAAAGTAAAAAAGCTTTTAAACTCTTCTCAACGGATTGCTGGGCTAAAAAGCAAACCTGAGCATAGAAAGCATTTTCCAACCCTAAACGAGCGAATTTTAAATCATCTTCAGCTCTAGATAACCATTTTTCATGCTGCTGCATCGTAAATCACTTTACCTTTTTCCAAAACCTCCTTCTGAAAAAACAGATTGCTTTTTGCCTCCTCCTCAAATTCTTCCGGCGTATACACCAGAAAATCAATACCTACGTCATAGTCACATAAAGTGATTACCTCTTTTAATCTTTCATAAAAACCTGTATTTGTTTTTTTTATGATGAGCAAATCGATATCGCTTGTTAGTGAAATTTGTCCACTAACAATGGAACCGAACAGGATTATCTTCTCTGGCTTATATTTCTCTTTTAAAGTGCTAACGATAGATTCAATATTCCTTTCTAAAAGCTTTTTTCTGCTTTCACACAAATTCTTAGTCACTCTACCTCTCCTCTCCGTTTTGCTTTCAAGATACTGCTCCAATTCGGCAATAAACTTCTCTGCGTCTCTAACAACTATCTCATCCGTGGTTCGTCAATTTTTATCTTGATGCTATAGTCAGACTCCTCTCTTTCCTTGCGAATGTAATCATCTGTACACCTCTCACATCAACGATGTTAATACCCATTATAACTTCTCTTACTACCCCAATCTAACCTCGCATCTTTTATTTTTCGAAGTTGTAATCTTCGCCTGCTATAGCCTCTCGCTATACAAGAAATCTTATCCTCTTTGCTCACTATCCCAATGCTGAGAGCCAATAATTCTTCTTATGGTAAAGTTATCATTAATGTGGCTCATTCCAGACTGAATCATCTCTCCTCCACTCGTCTCTAAATTCTTTGACAATATCTTCCCACTTCATAGTAATTGCCTCCTTCCCAATTCCATAAATCTATTCCGTCCCTTTCGATACTATTATAAAGAGGGTCGGCGACAGACACCTCTCATCTCAATAGATGTTAATACCCATTATAACTACTTTTACTAACCCAGTCTAACCTGCATTTTTTATTTTCCGAAGTTTTGTGAGCGCTGAGAGCCAAGAATCCTTCTTATTGTAAAGTTTTCGCTGGTGTCACTCATTTTAAATTGAATCATCTCCCCGAGTAATCCCAGAGAGATAAATTGGATTCCCATAAGCATTAATAGAACACCGAAAAGTAGAAGAGGTCTGTGACCAATTCCTTGACCCATAAACCAAAGTACAGATAGATAGGCATTGATGATGAATCCCAAAATCAACATGATCAGTCCCAGTAGTCCGAAAAGATGCAAAGGCTTTAAGCAGTAGTCGGTCAAAAACATGACAGTGAGTAGGTCGAGAAAGCCTCTGATGTAGCGTATCGCTCCGTACTTCGATTGCCCCGATTGCCTCGGTCTGTGGTTTATTTTGACTTCCCCAACCTTGAAGCCCTTCCCGTGAACAAGAACGGGAAGATACCTATGTAGCTCCCCGTAAAGCTTTATGCCCTTGGCTGTCTCTCGCCTATATACTTTGAATCCGCAGTTAAAGTCGTGGAGTTTTATTCCGCTTATTAAGGAGGTGACCTGATTGAAAAGTTTTGAGGGAACCCTTTTTGAGAAGGAATCATGTCGAGGATATCTCCAGCCGGAGACGAGGTCGTATCCCTCCTCGATTTTTGAGAGGAATTTGGGAATCTCTGCTGGATCGTCTTGAAGATCGGCATCCATGGTGATAATTATTTTACCATCCGCATATTTGAATCCAGCAGAAAGGGCAGCAGCTTTTCCAAAATTACGCCGCAATTGAATGATCTTTACCGCTTTATCCTTGGCGTACAACTTCTCAAGGGAAGATATAGAACCATCTGAGCTTCCATCATCAACGAAGACTATCTCGTAGCTCTTCCCGAGATTAGATAATGTGCTTGTGAGCTGTTTGTGGAGTTGTTCAAGACTCTGGCTCTCATTGTAAACTGGAATGACTATGGAGATTTCATTCAAATTGATCAACCCCGATTAATATTCTGCACTTTTGGCAAAAATAACGGTAAAAACAGGTCTTTAGACCCGTGAGGCTATTGACAGGCGAGAAATCTTGCTCCTCGCATGTATGAAAGCACTATAATTGTTAACAATCACCTGTTAATAATAACAGACCTGAAGGTCTGTTTCTACAGGTCTAAAGGTCGTGCCTGACCTGAAGGGTCATTTCCGAGCACAGCTAAGAATCTCAAAGGGATTGCTTCGGCTACGCCTCGCAATGACGAATAATGGTTGCTATCCACTATTTTGGGAGAAGAGCCGTAAATTATTATTTCTCCAGAGCAGCTTTAAATCCTCCCACTCAATTTGATGCTTCACGAGTTAACTTCATTTGTCGATATGGTGAGTCCCAATCCGAATCTCTATGCCCTGCGATTTCTTTAAGCTCATGAATACTAAATATATCATCCAAATTGAAACCGCTGTAAAAACGCTTCTAAAAATCCCGATGAAGTTATCAACGGGATAAACACTAGAGATAATCTCCGAAGGACTGAGCAGACTAGCAAAGAAGCTTGGATGAACAGGGCATAGTAAATAACCAGCAAGGGCTCTTCCCCATTGAAAAGTATACACCACAAAACAGACAATCTGGATAAGATGGAGTTTCAAGTATTTAATGTCCTCAGCAATTGCAAACACCAGGAAGAATGTCAACCAACTCAAATATTGGGGATGGAATCGAGATATGGAAAAAAAGAGTAAAAGAATTAAAAGGGGATATCCCCAGGCATCCGCAAAATTGCCCTTTGAGAAATAAAAGCAATATATGAGGATAAGTGTGTAGCAAACAACAAAGATATAAAGGTAATCATGATAACCAAGGAAAAAACTCATGCTATAAAAATATCTAGTCTCTGGCATTTTTAGCCACGTGCTAATCTCACCGAAATAACCTATGAAAAGCCTATACGCAACCGCTAGAACAATTAAAGGTGAAAGTGCCCATGCAAAAATCTTCATTCGGGAAAGGAGGGTTCGCCCAAGCATAAATGCAATGGGAATTATAAATAGCAAAGGAAAGGCTCGGATAGTGACACTTAATCCCAGTATGATCATAGCGAAGCATAAGCGTTCCCGTTGCAATAAATATAAAAAGAGAAAAATGAAAAAAGCTATCAATACCTCATATCTACCAAAAATATATGTGCCAAAAATGCAGATTGGGTTCACCATCCAGAATTTAAAGGCTCTTAAACCTTGAGGCACCTTCTTGAAAAGATACAGGAGCAAGATTGCACAGGCGATATCGAATAATAGATAGGGAAATTTGAGGAGAAAGAGCGTTCGAAAGATATTTTGGTGATTGCAAAACTTGAAAAAGGTTTGCCACACCAGTGGAGATTCCCAAGTCTTGGCTCCCCACCACCATGGGTGAGTCCAAATCTCGTTATAATAAGGCATAAGCGGGGTGAAGATATAAAGGGTAAGAGCATGAATGAAATGAGCGCCAACATTGATGGATGCACGGGTTAAATTGTGGTGGTAAACGATCTCATGGGCTCTCCAATATATTGCCAATAGGTCAGCATGAGCTGCAAAGGGCATTAGGATTAATCGAATAAGCAAGCCCAGAAGAAACCATTTTAGAAGAGTTAGAAGAGTTAAAGTTCTTTCGGGAGAGGAGCGGTATTGTTCCGGGATTAATTTATTGAATATGGATCCGGGGTAAAGTGATAATTTTTTCAACTGAACTCCTTATCCTTTTTCAACACGCCACATCAATAAAAAACTTCTCTCCTGACCAGAGAGTTGGTTCTTGTATTTTGTGTTCCGATTAGCAAAGAATCTTTGAGGATATCTGGGTTAACTCAGGTATTTTCACGCTCAACATATCCCCTTATTTCCACGGAGAGCGAGATCGGGAAAGGATTTTTCCGCTGTTTCCAGATATTCTTGTGAACTTTCCAGACGGACTTCTACAAGAGTTTTTGTGCTGATTTATATTCGCCTGCCCCGTTGCTTCTGGCGGGTTCGGGACCATTAGACATTAGGCATTTGTTCATCGGTTTCTTTTCCACATTCATTTCCCCACTTCATAATTTCCAGCTTTCTCAATCCGCATCCGGTAATTACACTTGGTCATTTAATAAGTGGACGGATACGAATTTTACCTTCGCTTGCTACAATAAAATGGTCTAATATCTGAGTAGGCTTTTTGGAAAGGATTGTCTCTAAAGCAGCGATTTTAAGAGAGGGTGACTCTTGAACAAATCGAAATAAAATAATCCCTCGTACTGGTAATCTTTGGCGATAAATAAGAAATCCAAAATCTTTATCGTTCGTGATTATAACTCTATTCGTGCGAAACGCATAATCCAATAAAAAAGAATCTTCGCGACTAGCAAGTTCTTTCGTAGTCGCGACAATAATATTATGACCTTTTTCGGCAAGATAATGAACAACCGACTGACCTATATTTTCATCAATTAGAAATTTCATTAGAGAAATATTACGTCTTCAGGATGGGGTAAACCTCCTCTTCTTCTATAATTTTCTCGGCATAAAGAAGCGCAGCACGAATATCATCTTTTTTTAAAGAAGGGTATTCTCTAATAATATCTTCATCCCGCCAGCCCTGGGCAACCAATTTTATAACCAACTCCACCGGAATACGTGTCCCCAAAATGATTGGTTTGCCTAGCAAAATCTTTGGATTAATTTCTATACGTTTCATAAAATCTTTCATTCTTAATCTCATCTCCATGCAATTGTTTTTGCAGCCCTGTTCCCACTTCTTCTTTACAGCCCAAGTTTAATGCAACATTAAGATAAAATCAACAAGCAGGTCCCAAATCAGATACCCAATCTAACTACATATCCACAACTTCTATTCCTTCCAGTCTTTTGAAAGTCTCTTATCAAATGTGGCTGCTCTCTTGTACCCCCTTTTCTTCACCAGGCAACCATTATAGGCATTTATGAATTCCATATTATCATCCTTGTATTTCTCTATAGCCTCTTCTATTAAGTTCGCATTCATAACTTTAAGGCCTTTTGTGTGAAGAAGACTTTTTATTACATCCTTTACCTCTTCCTTAAGAAAACCGTAGTAAGACTCTAAAACCCATATAATTTCCGCTATTACCATCTCAGAGGTAACCAGCTTTATTTCTCCCTTTTCAGCCTTTTCAAATAAATCCTTTGCCTTCTCGTAGAGGTCTTCGACATCAGCTACAAAGAACCTTAAAAAGACATTGGTGTCTACAAAGATCGGCTCACTCACCCTTTAATCCTTCCTCCGCTACCCTTTTGGAGACCACCTTTTTGGTATAATCTCTTTCATTTCCTGCACCTATAGCTCTGCCTCTGGCAATCCCACCTAAACTTAACAATGATCTTCTTTCAACTTTCTTAATCTTCACCATATCTCCTTCTAATTCAAAAATAACCTCATCCCCTTCTTTAATCCCAAGTTTTTCCCTCAACGCTTTCGGCACAGTTACCTGTCCCTTTTTGGTTAATACTGGCATTTCTTCAAGCAAAAATATCGCATCTCTCTTAACTAATACGTCTTCTGTCAACTTTTTTCTTCATCAGTGTTATCAGCACTATCCGTGCTCTCAGCGTTTCGTTATCCATATTCTCAGCGGTTGCCAAAGCAAATAGCTGAGGCAACAAATCAGCGTTATTCTTCTTGTCTGAGAATTGCTCAGCTTAGCAAATAAGGCAATGATGGGAGATTTAGGGTCAAATTTGTGCTTAACCATGAAAGGCCACTGCGTATCCTTTTTTTGGAATTTCTCCAGTATAAAACAGAGCGATGTCTCCTCTCACTTTACTTTGCTTTTCATAGATCTCATCCCTTGCCTTACTGTGAGCAATAACTTCGCCTTCTATTGGATGACCCAAGTCATCCGTCTTCAAGACCCTTAGAAGAACCCACTCATCCCTGTATTTCTTTTTGATCTCATCCACTCTCATTTGTAGACCTCCTCTCTCCTTTATCCTTTTTCTTCTCCAATCATAACTAAATATCCAAGACAACCAAGTAAGGTCAAGCCAGAAATTACCAGCCCAATATAGAATAAACTCTGAGGCCAGAAATATAGGGTAATTGTGAAATTCTTGGTTCCAACCTTCTTAGGATCTAAGTACCATATTTTGTAGGATTGATTTCTCTCAAAAGTCTATCTTTCAGCCTATGTTTTTTCCGATAATCCTCAGGAATAGCAAGTCGACTTCTGAGAATAAAGTAAAGATCGAAGAAATCTCTGGGCGCTTTTCGTCTGAAAAGAGCTTCAAATTTTTCAACCACTAAAGAATCTTCAAATCTAAATCCTCAGAAAAACGCGGGCTCCCGTAGATGATCTTTAGAGCGGTTCCGTCCTTAAACAATAGCCTTTCGGAACCTTTCTGCTGGTAAAAGTAAGACAAAAAGAGGTGCTGACAATATTCGCGGGCTACGTTGAGGTCGCTTGTTTGAGCTTTGGTGGCAAATCTCTTTATCGCATCCTTGGTGATCATAAGACATCCATGGCCAATTTCATTAAGTTTTCCCTTTTAAAAACCTTGGTGTATTCGATTACTCTTTTTTTGCGAAGATTTTTCGCCTGCAGCCTCTCGTTCATGCTTCTTTTCTTAAGATCAACAAAGTAGAGATAATCAACAAGAGCCTTTTCCGGCTCCGCAATGAAAACGGTCAAGTCATCGATCTTTCTCGGCTCATATCCTGTAAAGGCCTCTTTTCTAATTTTGTAATATCGGTAGATTTTATTTAACACTTCGAACTCCCTCGTTGGCTTGGTTGTCGCAGAAGTAATGGTGTAAACAGTTTCGGGGATAAGGTGGTAGTAAGACAAGGCATATTCGAAGGAAACATAGGAAGGCTGATAAAGTTTGTTCGCTTCACTCACTCCCTTCTCAGCCAGTCCACTTTGATCAGACTCTCTACCTGCTCCAAATCGGGGTCACCGCTTAAAAGTGGAGCCTACTCACAAGCAAGATCCTCACTTCGCGCCTCAAGAAGAGCTTTTATGAGTCTCACTATCCTCTCGCCGGACTTTCCATCTCCAAAGGGAATTTCCCAATCCCGCCTGGCTTTGAGCATCTCATCGACGCTCTCCAACATCCTTGCCGGTTCGGTTCCAGCCAAGATGTTTGAGCCCACTTCCAAGGTCTCGGGTCTTTCGGTGTTGTCCCTCAGGGTCACACAAGGGACACCCAATACACAGGATTCCTCCTGAACTCCACCTGAATCTGTTAAAATCAATTTCGCCTCGGATTCCAGTAGCAAGAAATCCAGATACCCCAGAGGTTCAATTACCTCTATACTCTCCACCAGATTTTCAAGATTATATTCCTTTATCATTTTCAAGGTCCTGGGGTGGATGGGATAAACGATTGACACCTTATATTTTTCCTGAATCTTATTTAACCCTCTCAGGATACGCTCAAGTCTTTCGGCATCATCAGTGTTCTCTGCTCTGTGGAGGGTGACGAGGAAATATTCCTCTCCCGCCTGCCATTGCGAACTTCCTCGCCTCCTAGCGATTTCCAGGTTCTGGTAAACGGCATCGACGATAGTATTTCCGGTGACGAATATCTTATCCTCCGGGATACCTTCCTTGAGTAGATTATCTTTGGCGGTTTCGGTGGGGGCGAATAAATAATCGGAGATGTGATCTGCAATTATACGATTGATTTCCTCGGGCATGGCTCTATCATCGGATCTCAACCCCGCCTCCACATGCCCGAATTTCACGGGCAATTTCGATGACACGAGCGCCGAGGCGACGACGGTATTTGTATCGCCCTCCGCCAGAGCAATATCGGGATTTTCCTCCCGCAAAACTCGTTCGATTTCCACCAACATCTTCCCCGTCTGAACGCCGTGAGAACCGGACCCTATACCCAGGTTGTATTTTGGCTGGGGGAGTTCCAAATTCCTGAAGAATATCTCATCCATGGTGTAAGAGTAGTGCTGCCCCGTATGCAAAAGAAAGTAGCACATATTCCTACCTTCGAGCGCCCTTATTACCGGCGCCATCTTTATGATCTCAGGTCTTGTGCCCAAAATTACCGCAATTTTCTTCACATGTACTCCTTGACTTATCAAGGATACTGAAATAGATTTGTGATTGACCGGATGGTTTCTGCAATTTATTAAATTAAATTAAAATGAATTCTATCTCAAAAGAAATTGCCATAATTTTCATAGCTATGCTTCCCATCGCCGAATTAAGATTGGCTCTCCCTATGGCATTAAATGTATACCAGATGTCAATTGGTGAGGCATTCTTTTGGTCAGCTTTGGGAAATTTCCTCCCAATCTTCTTCATCGTTTATTTGCTGGAAGGGGTCTCTCATTGGCTTTCCGAGCACTTCCATCTCTTCAACCGATTTTTTACCTGGCTCTTTGAGAGAACTCGCAGGAAACATAGTAAAAAATTCGAAATTTTTAAGAATATGGCTTTGGTAACCTTCGTAGCCATTCCCCTGCCCATGACCGGTGCCTGGAGTGGAGTAGCCGCTTTTGTTTTTGGTATCCCCCCTAAAAGGTCTTTACCCTTAATTGGTTTAGGGATATTGATCGCCGGAATAATTGTTGCTTCCCTCTCCCAGGGAATGGGATTGCTGTTATAACCAGTTGGCAAAAGATTATGTCCTCGTGATCAAAAAAACGCCAAAGCAGATCACGAAGGTTCCCAGCCAGCGCAATGCAGTTACATTCTCTCGTAAAAGGATGCTGGAAATAATGAGAACCATGACGTAACTTAAACCCAGCATGGGATAAGCAAAGCTCAAATCGACTCGGGAGAGGACCACAAGCCAAATGGAAGCTGCTATAACATATAAAAACAAACCCAATACCACAAGAGGAGTCGTGGCAACCATAACAATCGTTCCCCCTAGATTAGAAAGATGACTGGCGGATATCCTGCCTACCGAATTCATCCCTACTTTCAAACAGAGCTGACCGGAAACGGCGAAACTGATGCTTAAAATGATTAAAGCTAAAGAAGCTAACATTTTGTCCACCTCGCCCTTAATTAAATTATCGATTTCGTCAATTAAATTTGGAATCTAGTTAATGATTTTACAATCTACTTAATTGCTCTTTAACATCCTCAGAAACTGCGCCGGGTCCTCCTAAGACATATATGGTGGATATGTTGGACTTATTATGGCTGACAAAGGAGCGGGTTACATCGGGCACCATACCTGGTTCCACAAGAAGGATAGGAGCAGGATTCATCCTTGCGGCGAGTGCCCCACCAGCTAATCCATCAGCGAAGAAGTCCCCCCTAGTCACAAAGATAGGACCTGGAGAGGTAAAGCGGAAAAGGGAATTTTCGTCGATTGCAATCTTCACCGCGGTTTCGTATTGGTCAGCTCCCCAAAGTCTGGTCAATATGTTGTACCCTGAGTTTCTCAAGTATTGCTCCACATCGGGATGGACAGCTCCCGGACCCCCCACTATGATGAGATTTCTTATCCCCAAATCCTGAAGAACTTGTAAGGTCTCGGATGGAATCAAAGTAGGCTTGGTCAAGAGGATGGGCATGTTATTGGCTGCAGCTGGGGAGGAGACCGCGAGGGCATCGGGGAAGTTTTCTCCGGTGGTGATGATGGCTGTGGTTGGAGGGACTATCCCAAAGTTTACGGAGTTTATGAAAATTCTCCTGGCAACATCGGCTGCAGTTCCGTAGGATGTGTTCTGCCAGATTCTGTCGGGAGTGATACCGTTAGCCCTCAATTGATTTAAAACATTCTCAGATATGGCGCCGGGCCCACCTAAAACTATCGCTATTTTAGTGCCCAATCTTTTTATCTCCGCTAAGCTCTCCGAACTCAAAGTTTCAGGATTAGTGAGTAAAATAGGTATGGGTGTATTTACCATCGGGTCATTTCTAAAGGTGTAAGCCAAAGGAACTCCGGGTAAAGCATCGGTGAAGTAATCATCCCGAGCCACTAAAACTACTCTGGAAGAGGACCAGCCAGCTTGAGAGATAGCAACGGCGGTTCCATGAGAAGTTTGACCCCAGAGAGGTCTGGTGTGTGAGCCAACTGATTTAATAAAATCCCTGATAGCCGTCTCAAAAGCGGTGCCCTTTATAGTATAATAAGGTTCGTTCTGCTCCTTCTCCCAATAATAAGGAGATAAAATATGCGCTCCATGCCTATAAGCTACTTGCAAGGCTCTAAAGCAACGGAGGTAATGATCCCCCCAGTTATAAGATGCGGAATATGGATTATGCTGAGGCTGGCCAATGCTGGGATTATGCTCAAAGATGCCCCAATTTGGAGACCAAGCGCGAGCGGTGGCAAAAAGATTTTCATCGAAGCAAGTGTTCTGGAGGGTTGTAATTCCAATACATCCCCCATTGACACTGGCAGTTTCCAAGGGGCTAGCCAGAAAATACCTGCTCCAAAAGGGGTTATCGGTTCGAACCGTTTGATGAGTATATATTCTTGAGGCAGGCAAACCCACTTCTCGGAACCAATCAACCTCTCTTTGAACCTGTATATCCACAAGGCGAATTCTAAAGTTGGTCCATTCTTCAGCTCGAGGATTACCCGCGATTGGCTCTCCAAAAGCTGGACGAGGGGGACCCACCTCCTCCCAGCTCTTAAAAGAAGTCTCCATTGCTCTGTTAAAAGCGGATAAATCGCCGCCAAATTTTGCTTTCTCAAATTCTCTAAACTCCCTTATGGTGTCCGGATTGTAATCCGTATAATAAAAGGGACTCATAAAAATCTCCGCATCTGTGTTTACCCCAATGAGAAGGTCCGGTCGCTCTCGATAAAATTGGGCAATTATTGTTGCAGCGGCTTTAAAATTCCTTTCCTGATAACGCCTTATCTCCGTATTAAGATTGTTGTAAGTTAGCAGGCGCCCCAATCCTGGAATGGTTCCCATCTCATCCGTGGGAACGGTGCCATCGTCTTTCCATTGGCAATTCATTGGATTTTGTTCTAAGTATACAATGGCATTAACACTTGGGTCTCTTCTCACTGTTCCCCCCCAAGGTCCACCATTAAACACGATAACTACAGGAAGATTAGTCTCTTTCGCCAAGTTAAGGATATTGTTCAAATTGGTGGGATCAAATTCAAAATCTTGAGCTCTTCCCTTTGTCTCGCTCATATAAAAGAGACTCGCAGTGAAGCCAATTTTAGCATAATATCCCCCTGTGCCTAATCTTCCCTTCATATCCATAAGATTCTCGTAGGTACAGTTACCAACTATTGGAGCTATAAAGAAGGTTTCTTCATAACTAGCTGCATTACTAATATGGGGAAAGCATGCTAAAACCATGAATAAAATGAGAATCAAAATTAGAAACCTGGTGCGCATCTTGCTCCTCCTTTGCAACCTCTAATTTAACTTTTTATTCTTTCTATCGGATTTCTCCTCCAGTCTTTTTAAATAATTTTCCAAATTAGCGTCAAGAAAAGCTCAATGGTTCTGCCGACTCCCTTGAGAAAAAGCACTACCTTCTCTTCCCGATAATTTTATGGAAGTTTAGGGCTAAAATTTGAAAAAATACAATGCTCGCCGCTATTCCGCTGACGAGCTTGCCCAACCAGAAACTCCGAGGTCGGTAAACCAACTGGATTTTATGAGAGCCGGATGAAAGCGGAATCGAGCGAAGGATGTAATTCGCTCTCAAAATTTCTGTTTCCTTCCCATCTACATAAGCCTTCCATCCCGAACAAAATACTTCACTTAAAAGTAAGAGGCATCTTCCTCTTGAGTTAACCAAAAGCTTAATCTCATTCGGTTCGTAAACCGTAATTCTGACGTAATCTCTACCAACAGGACCGGATAAAACCTCATCCTTCTTGGGCAAAGAAGGTATTTTTTCCAGAACGGCTACGTGCCTTGGATCAAAATTTTCGCTTTTTAACTTCCCAAAAATTTCTTTTTTCCCTTTCAGAACCTCCCACCTATGTATGAGAAAAGCACGAGGTAGATAATTTGGATTTTTATAAATCTTCATATCCTTATCGAAAACTTTCCATGAGGATAAACTTTGGATTTCCTCCGAACTCAATATGTATTTAGCATTCAGCAAATCTAATAGTTTAGAATTTAAAGAGTCAACACTTATAAAATTCGGAATTTCATTAAAAATTGCATATTTCCCATGATCTTCAATGAGATTTACAAATTCGGCATAGCGGTTGAGGATAAAAACATCACTACCCTGGACGTCAAACAAGCCATATATCATCCCCGTATTTGGGGTTAACGGTGAGAATAAACCCTCGTGACCAAATCTTACCACTCTGAAAAGCTCCGGATCTTTCCGAAGAAAATTTATGGAAGGGGTATCGAAGTAAACTATCTTAGGACCCACATAACTTAGAAAGCTCATCCCGAAGAGGAAAATATCTAAAACTATCAATCCAAGGGCTAATACCTTAAAAATTGAAACATTAATTTTCTTTCTAAGCAAAAGGGTCAATAGGATTGCCGAAGCGCTAAAAAACAAAAGAAATAATCCCACCTCCCGAGCAAGATATATCGCAGAAGCTTTATATTTTATAACCGCCGGTAAGGTTGAAAATATCAAAAGACCAGCACAAATTGTGGCTACTGCCAAAAAATAGAGCATTTTCTTTGATCTAGATTCGGAAAACGAATTCGTAAGATAGTGCATTCCCAATCCGGAAAGAACCGATAATGAAAAAACATACAGGAAAAGAAATCTGCTTGGGCACCTAAGAGTTTTGGCCAAAGGTAAGTAATAGAAGAGTTTATATAGTGGAGTGCCCAACGCAAGTAGGAGCGAAAGCACAGCGAGTCCCGAAAAGAAGATAACGAACTTATCCTTTCTAAAAAAGAAAAAAGCGGCCAAAGCAAGCAATAGGGGAAGAATTCCCACGTAACCCGAGTCCACGGGTACATTAACCCAGGCAAAATTGCGAACGGGATCGCCAAAGTAGTGTGGTACAAGAAAGGTAATCAAATACCAGAATCTATAGGCACCTGTAATTATGAGCTCATAAGGATCCCCACGCCTTACAATTAAAGGTAGTAGTGCGAAGGTTGGAACCAGTTGCACAGCGGAAAGAGCCAAACTTGTGGTTAAAGCCACCGCCATGCATCCACAAAGTTTAATCGATTTTCTAAAATTCCTGTCATCGAGCCACACTAAAAACAGGCGAAAGAGAAAGTATAATCCAGCGGCGAGAAAGATATAAAAAGAGAATTGAATGTTGCCTCCCAAAATTTGGATACTCAAGACTATAGCGGTCAGAAGAACGTAAATCCATGATCTTTTAGAGATCATTTTTTCGAGGAATAAAAAGACCAAAGGTATCCAAATGATCACGCTGAGAACTGGAATCTGCTGAGACCAATTTATGGTGAATTTATTAAAGGTGAATACCACTGCAGCAACCAAGGCTCCAGCACGATTAAGAGATATAGTCCGTCCAAAGTAATACATAAATACCCCCGCCAGGAAATAATGCAACATGATGTAGTATCCATAACCATACTTTGGCGAAAAAAGATAAAAAATTACGTTAAAAGGATAGAACAGGGCGGCTTGAATATTTGAAATAAATGGAGTCCCCGATAATATGTAGGGATTCCATAAGGGCAGAGCACCTGATTTGAGGCTGTTAATTAAAAATGCTTTCCAGGGATAGAATTCCCTTACGGGATCGCTCAGTATGATATTCCAAACGGAAATATTGTGAGCATAATATTTCCAGGGAGAGAAAAGCAGAAGAACATCAGCTGGAAGAATTACCTTACCCAGGAAAGTGGCTTTCCAAAAAAATATAACATTTAATATCAAGAGAAAAAATAAAGCGGGTAGGTCACTTTTACCTCTCACTGTCCGGCTACTTCCTCCTACAAAACACTCCAATTTTAAACCCTTTTTATCTCCGAATTATCTTCAATAGGTCTACCTATTAATTGGCTTTGATGCTTTTAATCCTCGCAAACCTATATTTTAATAGCGTATATAACGCCTTGAAACCATCCTGCCACCGAACCTTCTTCCCAGCTTGCCTCGCCCTTGGAAAATAAGAGATGGGAACCTCCGCAATATCGTAACCCAACCTCCTTGCTTTTGCCGTTACCTCGCTGCAGAACTCAAAACCATCACACTCCAATGAGATACTCTTTATTACATCGGTTGCAAAAACTTTATAACCCGTGGCTTGATCCGTCAATTTTATTCGATATAACAAATTGGTTGCGAGAGTGACAATCTTATTGCCAAGATAGGTGTACAAAGAAAGTCCGTCGATCTTTTTTCGGAAGCGAGAACCATAAATCACTTTAGCCTCTCCCTTAACTATAGGCTTAATTAAATTGTGATATTCCTCGGGATTTAACTCTAAATCGGCATCTTGAATGAGCACAATATTCCCCGTAACATAGCTTAAACCAGCTTTAATGGCCGCTCCCTTGCCTCTATTTTTGGGACAAAAGTGCACTTTAATTTCGCTATTAGATTCCCTTAGTTGTTTTAATATCTCCGTGGTGCCGTCGATTGAACCATCATCCACCACAATGATTTCCTTATCGATTTTAACAGCTTGTACTCGTCGAATAATCTCCTTTATCGTCTGTTCTTCATTGTACGCTGGTATTATAACCGAAAGCTTCAACCGCTTTTCCTCCTTACAATTCTAATCATAAGTTAATCCGAGAAAGAATCAGGAAGTCTTTGAATTAAGTTATTCAATTCTTTTAATTATCCTTCTTTTAATGACAAAGTAAAGAAATGACTCAGGTTACGAATATGCCACTCGAAATTGTAGTTTCTTAGCTCGGCATTTAGTTAATCTTTATTCAAGACGGATGAAGATTTTTAATTCCTTATCTTGACGATTCGCCAGGATCGGTTTGCTAAATCATCGAAAATTCGCTTTTGAGACTCGATATTTTCTCCTACCGAAGGCATCCATCGATGCCATCCTGAACGATGGCGGAAACAGCACCGGGTCCGCCCAAGAGATAGACCCTGTAGATGAGAGATTTATGGGTTACTAAAAAGGAGCGAGTTGCCTCAGGAACTTTGTCAGGCTCAACTAAAAGTATGGGTGCGGGGTTCATCCTGGATGCGAGGGCTCCTCCGACGAGACCATCGGTGAAGTGGTCTCCCCTAGTGATGAAGACCGATCCAGGTGAGGAGAAGTGGAAGTATCCATTTCCTTCGGTGGCGATCTTCACCGCGGTTTGGTATTGGTCAGCTCCCCAGAGTCTGGTCAATATGTTGTATCCCCTTTCCCTCAAATACCTTTCCACATCAGGGTGGACGGCACCGGGTCCTCCCACGATGATCAGGTTTTTGATCCCCAAGTCCTGCAGGACCTGTAAGGTCTCGGGTGGAATCAAAGTAGGCTTGGTAAGCAGGATGGGCATGTTGTTGGCCGCCGCGGGTGAGGAAACTACAAGGGCATCTGGGAAGTTTTCTCCGGTGGTGATGATCGCTGTGGTTGGTGGGGAGAGGCCGAAGTTTTCGGAGTTTATCTTCATCCTCCTGGCCACATCGGCTGCGGTTCCGTAGGAAGTATGCTGCCATATCCTGTCCGGAACTATTCCATTCGCCTTCAGTTCCTCCTCGACGCCTTTTGAGATGGCACCGGGCCCTCCCAGGATTATGGCTATCTTGGTTCCCAGTCTCCTCATCTCCTGTAAGATCTCTGGGGAGAGGTAATTGGGATCGGTGAGGAGCACGGGTATGGGGCAGTTGACGTTGGGATCGTCCCTGAAGGTGTAGGCGAGGGGTGAAGCGGCCAGGGCATCGGCGAAGTGGTCCCCTCTTGCCAGGATAACCACCTTGGAGCTCGGCCAACCAGCTTTCGAGATGGCAACAGCGGTTCCATAGCAGGTGTTGCCCCACAAGTGAAAGATCTTGTGAGAGATTGAATCAATTAGAGTGCTTTTGAGTCCCAGGTGAGACCTCAAACTCCCTCCACCGACTTCGGTCACACCCTGAGATCCAATGATATTTGCTGAGATCACTCTACCCGAAACACCTCGGCTGGTAATCTGGATATCTAAAAGATCCCCCTTAACATAAGAGCCTAACCTACCTTGGACATCGGCAGCGGACATGCACACCTGCCATGAATGATGAGGCGATACAGAACAAAATTCACAGGGAACACCGCGCAAATAAGGAAGAGGAGTACCACCCCAAATATTCTCATTATTCTCCGTGTGACCACCACAGGTGGAGTGATAATAAGCTTTTATCAAATTCCCATTGTAGGTGATAACTTGACCCCTTGTAGCGCCAACGGCTGAAACCCAATTAGAACCCTTATAAGAACTTTCTTTTTCGTACCCTATGTAGACTTGGCAATGGATAGAGGCACAAAGGTCATAATCGCTTCCGTGTTTCCCTAGATTGGCTAAAGCATACATTCGAGCAGCACATGCTTGAGCCTTAAGCGCCTCTAAGTGCCAACTCGAAGGCATCTCTGATATTCCCCACAAATATTGCTCCAAAGGAAGTTCGTTTATAACCGTTAACCTGCCATTTATCAGCTTAACGACGAGATAACCCCGATATAGATGAGCTCCAAGTACGTCGAGGATGGTATCGTCACCAACATTCCCGTCACCAGGTGTGTATCCAAAAGGTGCAAAATATATGGGACCGGGAAAAGTGCCCACCAAATTGCCACTTGGATTAAAAATCTGGCATTGACCAAGACCGTTGCTTTGAACCTTCCAGTTTTCATCGGGACCGGCGGTGGCAATAACATTGCCTCCAGGTGAACCATCCCGAATGTTGAAATAGCCACTCCCCGCGTTTGCTTTCACCCCTCTTATCTCGACAGAGGTTTGATCAGTTAATACCCCAATTTTGATAAGAATTTCGGTGTTTCTGGATTCAATCTGAGTTCGCTGATAGTAATGGCTCAATATTTGCTGGTAACTATATCCTGCTTCGGCCATTCCCTTTGCACCCCACTGACACATGCCCACGCCGTGACCCCAACCATGACCCTTAAAGATATAATCCGAAGCCAGGGCATAGTTCGGAAGAACCAGGATGAATATTGCTATGACCAACAAAAGAATCAACTTCGGAGACCCGTCTAGGGACGATCTCACCGGCATTTATAGCACCTCCAAATTCGGTCACTTTAATCGGATATGTCATTATCTCTGGGATATCCTATTCGCTCACACTAAAGTATTTGACGACGCCATTGCAAATTCCCTGGGCAATTTTCTGCCTGAAACTATCCTGCTTTAAAAGTCCCGCATCTTCAGGATTTGAAAGGAATGCGGCTTCAGTTATCACCGCTGGCATTACCGTGTGTTTTAGAACGTAGAGGTCGTCGCGGGGCTTTATCCCATGATCCCTTGTCCCAATCGCTTTAATGAGCTCCGATTGGATGCACTCCGCCAATTTCTTGCCCCTTGAGGAATAAGTATAGTATAAGACCTCCGTTCCGCGTGCCGTGGACACCGTAGCCGCATTATGATGGACGCTCACAAAGATGTCGGCTCTATTATTATTGGCGATGTCGCATCTCTGCTGCAGACTGAGGTAGATATCGGTAGTACGAGTCATGATAACACCATAACCTTGGGATTGTAGAAGATTCCGCAGCCTCAAAGCCACATCGAGGTTTACATCCTTTTCCCTCAATCCATTGGCGCATGCTCCACTATCAGAACCACCATGACCCGGGTCAATGACTATCAATTTATTTGAGGGACATAATATCCTGTAAATGATGCTTACAGCCTCGGCGCGGGTGACGAACCTATCGGGTCTGAAGGTTCCATCGGGGTAGCCCTTAACGATTCCGGCGTTCTTTGCGGTCATGATATACGGGTATGCCCAATGGTCGGGAGGAACGTCGATGAAGGGAGTACCCGAAGTATTCGAGGGGTGGTCGCGCATGAGGATGGTCACCAATTGAGCTCTTGTCGCAAAATCCTCGGGCTTAAAGGTTCCATCGGGGAAACCCTTGACCAATCCCATATCCTTGGCGGTCTCTATGTACCGCCATGCCCAGTGGGTTTGAGGAACATCGGTGAAGTAACCCTTAAATGTGGTATTGAGGGATAACGTCTTGGATGGGACGACCAGCTTGGCGATCTGGCTTCGGGAGATTGGTACATCGGGTCTGAATAGTCCATCGGGATAACCGTTGATTATCCCCTTCGAGGCCAAGGATTCGATACTATAGAAAGCCCAGTGATTGGGTGGAACATCGGGAAATCTTTGAGCGAATGCCGAGGTTTTTGGAAGAAAGATTATGAGTAATGCTATGACCAAAAGCAGCAAACCCTTTCTCATCGATATCCCTTCTTAGATGTCCTACAGGGCTGTGGGAAGTCTCCAACTTCCTCAAGAATATTTGGCGATTAGCCCCTCCTTAGCTTTATCGTCTAATGTGTACGAAACTTTAATGCAGGCTGTTAGGTGCTTTCCAATTGCTCCAACAAGAATCTTCTTTATAGAGACTGGTTTCCCTCCTTTTCCCAATTTCATCCAAACCTGATAAAAGCCAAGCTCAAAAGCTCCATTAGCTCGATTTTAATTTAAGAGAAAACCTAATATTGCCGAAATATATGGTGGAAGCACCTGCAGGACTTGCCCTGAAGTAGACGTTTGCACTGACACTGCAGGGCTTGCAGGTGGTTTAAAGGGAGAAATTATATGAAACGTTCAGGCAGATTTACGAAAAATGCAAAGCATCTGAAGGAAATCGCTGCGGTCATAGTTATCGCCGCCATGGCTTTTGTCATGAATATTCCAGGGGCTTTTCCCGCTCGTCTGGCGGACTCCGATCACATCCTTCCCGAATGCTCAACTCATTTCAGAAACCCACCTGCCCCTGTAAGCAGTGCAGTACCATACTGCACTGCAAGCCAGTGGACAGGCGAGATATTAATTAAATACAAATCGAACCATATAACCTCCGCCCTACCCCGACCCGTCGGGGCAGGCAGTGCAATACCATACTGCACTGCAGGCAAGATTAAACACATCGAAGTTCACAGAGTGAAAATCCCCGAAGGTGCAGATGTGGAAGAGATAATAGAGAAATACGAGAATGATCCCAGAGTTGAATTTGCCGAGCTCAATTACCTCAGAGAGGCATTCGTGGTGAAGCCCAATGATCCCTACTATTCGGAAGATCAAAATCCATATGGTTGTTCCCAATGGTCACTTCAAATCACGGAGTCGAATTACGGTTGGGATATAGAGAAGGGAAACGGTAATATCGTCATAGCTGTCCTGGATACCGGAATAGATCTCATACATACGGATCTCCAGGATAAGATCTGGGTCAATTCCGATGAAATTCCCGATAATGGATTGGATGATGATAAAAATGGGTATGTCGACGATTACAACGGCTGGGACTTTGCAAATAATGATAATGACCCCACGGACGATCATGGTCACGGCACACATGTAGCGGGGATTGCAACCGCTGAGACGGATAACTACAAGGGAATAGCTGCAATGTGCTGGGGAGCAAAGACAATGCCAGTGAAGGTTTTAAATAAATATGGCATGGGAACGGATTATTACGTCGCTCAAGGAATTATTTATGCCGCTGACAATGGTGCCAAGGTGATAAATATGAGCCTGGGTGGCTCGTTTCCCTCAACTACCTTACAGAATGCTATAGATTACGCTCACGATAAACGTTGCGTAGTTGTGGCGGCAGCGGGAAATCTCTCCAGCAAATCATCTCTTCCCTATACATGCTATCCTGCAGCTTGTGAACATGTCATCGCCGTTTCAGCAACCGATAAGAATGACGAAAGACCCTATTGGTCGAATCATGGCTCCTTTGTCGATGTCGCAGCTCCCGGCGAGAACATCCTGAGTACTTTCTGGTATCCTTACTTTAATCCTCCTCACGTCTACGCTTATGGATCTGGAACATCCATGGCTACACCCCATGTATCGGGTTTAGCCGCTTTGGTCGCTTCCAAGTACCCGACGCTTACTCCAGACGAAGTGGAAGAGAAGATTGAGCTAGCGGCGGATGATCTTGGACCAACCGGCAAGGATGATTACTACGGATACGGAAGAATAAACACCTGTCAAGCTCTGGTGCACTTTCGAGATGTAATCCCAAATTACTGGGCTTTCAATGAGATCGAATTCATGGCGGATCAGGAGTTGATCTCAGGATATCCAGATGGACTCTTCCGCCCAGCTGATCCAGTGTTCAGATCACAGTTCACAAAGATGCTCGTGAACTCCCTGGGACTTCCCCTAAATACCAAGTACAAAGGTTACTTTACGGACGTTCCACCCAACCACTGGGGTTGGCAGTACATAGAGACAGCCTATGAGATGGGGATCATCAGGGGTTACGGAGATGGAAGATTCGGTCCCGAGGATATGGCAACCAGGGCTCAGCTTGCCACAATGCTGGTCAGGGGACTGGGAATAGCTACAAACATGCAATACCAAGGATACTTCCCCGATGTACCACCAGAGCATTGGGCTTGGCAGTACATAGAGACGGCGAAAGATGCGGGAATAATCAAAGGTTATCCCGATGGAAGCTTCAAGCCCGATGAGTCCGTGAGAAGAGATCAAACCACCGTGATGATCTACAGAGCAGTATTTGGACCTTAAGTGGCAAGCTCTTAGGATAATTTATACTAGCTGAGGCTTTCCTTCAAGCGTCTGAGGAAATCCTTCCCGTGGAATATCACTCCTTGAAAGCCTCCCCGACGGTAATAGTAGACCACTCTTCCCAGGTAATAGAGGGGGGATTTTCTTATCTTTGGCTTCGTTGTAACGGACCTTGGCTTCACCACGACGCGACTCTTCTCTTCCTCCCACTCAAGAATTTTATCGGGAGCAAATTTTGGATCGTAGCAGAATCTGTTGAGGGGTTCCGTGACTTTTTCCCAGGTAAACTGAGGAGCAATTTTCCTCAAGTTTTCTCGGAAGGTCTCGCAAAGTTCGGGATTTTCAAGCAATTCCAAAAGTACCTCGGTTAAATTTTCAACGTTTTCGGGCTCGACCGTTCTTCCCAAATTATGCCTCTCAACCAACTCACTCATGGAATCCCCCTTTGTGGCAACGATGGGAAGACCTGCCCAGATGTAATCGAGCAATCTCGTTCTATACGAAAACTCCGTCTCCACATGCTGAAGATGAATGCTTATTCCGATATCCGCCTCTAACAGATAATTTTGGCGTTCATCGTAGGGTATCCACCCAAAATTGAAGAAGACATATTCATCGTATAAATCCAATTCCTTGCTCAAACGAATGGCATCCACGCACATCTTCATCTCCGGTACATCGGGATTCGGATGCTCCAATCCCATAAAGAACAGTTTAACATCACCCCTTTTCTGAGCGATGTTATACATGGCTTTTATCAGGGTAATGGGGTCGAACCAGTTATAGATTCCTCCACCCCATAAAATAACCTTGTCGTTTTCGTCTAATCCCCTGTAAGCGCCTTTCAAGACCTGCCTCGTGTGTCTCGGTGCGAGGGATGGTAAACCAAAGGGGACAACGTCGATGAAAGACCTGAGGGTTTTATCCGAATCATACGTGGAAGGATTGATGCGATTAAGGCTGCTCAACATACCGATCCAGAAATCGCGCTGTTTCTCGCTGGCACAAATGAAGAAATCCCCCACCAGAAGCTGGTCATTTAATACCGTTAAGTTCGCCTCATGTATGTTTAATCTCTCTTTAAAGCTCTTATATTTGAATAACTCCAGCATCTCAAGGGTGAAGGGATCATAAACGTCCACAACGATGGGCTTTCTTGCCTTCTTTAAAAAGGGAAAGTGATGCAGAATAAATCCCTGGCAAATGAATAAATCACACCATTTAGCCAATTTCTCCAGCTTCCTCTTCTTGGTCTTCTCGTAGGTTTCGATTTTGAATCCATCGGGTTTCAGATCGGTCTCATTTGGAATGGCTAAGATGACTTCATGCTCCCTGCTGAGAGCCTTGGCAAACTCCCAGCATCTAATGGCTGGTCCAGCCATTCTCCGGGCAACCGTATCATTGCTTATTATCAAAACGCGGGTTTTTCTCTCAAACAATCTCTCAACCTCAAATGCATTCGAAAGCTTCCTCTGAGCCTCGACATATTGCGGCTGGAAAATGTTGGGTCGAAATGGTTCCTTGAACAATGAGAAAATTGCGACATCCCTTCGCCTCCTGCGAGTTTGCACGAAGGATCGCTTCTTTATGAGCTTTGGCATGTCCTCAATGACATCATCAAGGGCTAGAAAATGACTGAGAGCAATCCTTGAGATGGTTTGCTCACCTCCACCGCGCTCTTCGCGACCAAAGCGATAGGAATCTTTATCCAAATTGGCTTCCACCAATCCTCGTTTGAGGCTGAGCAAAATCGCGGGGGGCAAAATGCACTGCAGGTTTTCGTCGCCATAATTTTTAAAAATGGTGTATATGGCATTGCGCTCTAATAGCATTCTCTCCTTTTCATAACCAAACCTATGGGTGGTACCATGGAAGCGATGGTAAACGATAGACTTTGGGGCGAGTACCACTCTGTATCCCAGAGCCCAAAGCCTCCAACCGAAGTCCACATCTTCAAAGAAAGCGAAGTAATCATCATCAAAACCACCTGTATCAAAATATACTTGCTTGTCGACGAGCATGGCTCCGCCGCAGGCAAAGAGGATGGGCTTCTCCTCGTCGTAGGCTTCGATATCCGTGGACCCCGTATCCAGCTTAAACCCATGTCCGTAGAAACTGAGTGCACTCTCCGCGAAATCTATAGCCTTGCCATCCCAGGTAAGTATCTTGGAACCCGCACATGCCACATCCGGATTATTCAAAACGGGGATCAATAGCTCCACCAACCAATCGGGATCCACGCGAGTATCGTTATTAAGAAAAGCCAAATAATCTCCCCGTGCTTTCCTAGCACCGATATTGATAGCCGCCGCGAAACCCACATTCTCCTTGTTTTGAATGATCTTCACCCAGGGGAAATTTTCCTTAACATAATCCGCGGAACCATCAGTGGAAGCGTTATCCACCAAAATGACATCGAGTTTGTCCTTGGGATAGTTGAGCTCATGCAGAGAGGCAAAACATTCTCCCAAATGTTCCTTACCATTTAGATTTACCACTATGACTGAGACTTGTGGAAATTGCTTCCCGCCGAGATACCCGATTGCCAAGAAAATCCTCTCCTTTTAAATATCACTTTGCCGAGAAGAATCTTCGGTCCTTAAAATATCTATACACGCGATAAGCAGGAGTGGACCTAATTCTCTCCAAGCTTGCCGATAACTCTCGGATGCTATTCTCCTTTGAGCTTATTTCCTCGGATAACCTCCTGATTTGTTCTTCATTCTGAGCAATCTGCCTTTCCAGATCGGCAATTTTAATTAAATTCTCGTCGACTAGCTTCTTAAGGTGGGCAATATAGGCATTTTGCTGCTCCGCCAGCAATTCAAGATTTTCGACGACTTCTTTAGAGGCTTCAAAATCCATATCCGAACCCACTTTTCTCCCCCTCCCCCCTGGATGGATCTTCGTCGAGTGAGTTTTCAAAGCTAATTCGTAACCGAGTATGGTTTCTTCCGCAGCTTTATCCCAGGTAAACCTGGCTGCAACTAGATCCTTGAGTTTATTCTGGCGAGGAGAGTAAAAAGCTTCGCACACCGCCTTCTTGATGGACTCTGGATCCGTTGGATTACAATACCGGGCAAGTTCTCCAAAGTATTCCTTCGTTGAACCTCTGTTTGTACAAACAATGTTACATCCCGCCAATGCAGCTTCAAGATTTGTTAAGCCCGGTGTTTCGTACCAGCTGGGAAGGACATGCACCTTCGCTGCTGCATATACTGGACCCAATTCATTATGCTTAAGAGAACCCAAGAAGAGAGTTTTCTCACTGGCATATTTCTGGCAAAGTGAAAAATATTCTTTATCTAATGTATCTCCTACCAGGACTATGGGAATATCAGTATCACGCAGTGCATAGAGCAAAGAGAGTTGATTCTTTCGTCTTTCAATTCTCCCAACGCATAATACGAAATCCTTTAAACCATATTTCTTCACAAATTCGTCGGATTTAGCTTCCCCAAAACTAAGATCAGCAGCATTGGGTACGATGTGATATTTTGGGCTGGACAAATTATACAAATGCTTCAACAAATCCAGCTCGGTTCGCGAATTTGGGAGCAAAATATCGCTTATATGTAAAACCACCCTCTGCTTATTTTTAAAGATATTTCTCTCCCATGAATTCTTACTCAAATACTGAGTATTTACACTCTTTCCCGTCGATAAGATACTCTCTTTTATTTTACATAAGCCTTCGTCGTTTTCGAAGAGGATGGGCGGAATCCCCTTACAATTCTCCAATTCATCTAAGGCCCAATATATAACGGAAAGAACCACTGGTTTATCCTGCTTAAAAGCATTTAAAGCCTGATAATAAGTTTCATCAATTCGAGTGATGTTAAATAAGTGGACCAGATCATACTCGGTCAAATCGGGTTCAAGCTCCGTTGAGATATCAACCTGTATCCCAGACCTCATCAGAGCCTCACGCGTTTTGAGGAGCTGCGTACTATCTCCTCCATAGGCATCCAAATAATCCGGCCGGATCTGTAAGAGGATCTTCTCTATTTTTCCCCGGTTTTTGATCGAAGATGGCATTTACTTACCCCTCAGTAATTTTGCAGCGAGCTTGGGGTTTTCCTCAGCTTTCTTAAAAAGTTGCTCCGTCTTTACTCTCAGATCAGAAGGGATTCTCCGCCTTGAAGTCCAAACTTCATCAATAATCTCGCAAAGCCTTTCGAAACGAATTTCATTTATGGATAAGGATCTTTCTTTCTGACCGATTAATTGCAGGAAGCTTCTCACCTTTCCATCATAAATTATCCCGATAATGGGCGTGCCCATAGATACCGCAAAGATGGCAGAATGAAGACGAGTCCCAATCATCAAATCTAGCCTCCCCACAATCCCCTTAATTTCATGTGGATTATAGGAATCTGAAAGAATTTTCGCTCTCTCTTTAAACTTCATTTCCTCCACTAGCTCACGACATAGCTGGTGATCATCGTCGTACAATCGCTGCATGGGAAGAAAGATAATCTCAGAATCGAACTTTTGAACCAAGAAATCTGCTACCCTGACCATGGTCCGCTTATACCAATTGTGTTTTTCCTGCATCCTATGGGATCTAAATCCCTGGTAATGATACCATGGTCTAACATTTATACCAATTAAGGGTTTTTCCAAAGAGACTTTTTCCCCCCGCAATATTTCCGCCACTCGCTCCTTCGGGGCGGGAGTCAAACCAATGGCAGGATCGACCGTGACCGCTATTTCCGGACCATTCACCCTTAACCTCTTTAACTCCATAGAGGATTCCGCATCCCTTAAACTTATCACATCCACCTTATCCAGAACAAATGAGACCAATCTTCTTGTGGATGGCAACAGCAGGGGTCCTATTCCCACACCATAAAGCATAACGGGTTTTTCCAACATCTTTGCCAGGAGCGCAAGATAAAGAAAGAATAATATCCCATAATGCCGACCTTTAAAGAAGTCATTTACATTCAGGTGAAAATTGCAATCATAAAATAACCCTCCGCCGCCGACTATGACCAGGTCGGCTTGGCTTATGGCTTGAAAGATTTTTGCTTCGTCGGTGTGCACGATCCTTTGTACATCCTTGGATATGGGAAGGTCCAAATTTCCCCCAATGACCGAAAACTCCGCTCCACCTATCTCCTTCTTCAACCCCTCGAGCATCGAGATTAGGATGGCATCGTCACCAATGTTGCTGAACCCCGCTGCGCCGGCGATCACAATCTTTCTCATATTTAAAAGACCTCTCATCCTAATCATTCGCGAGAATCGCGTTGCTCAATCATACTCCACCGACCGGGAATTTTGACGACTCCATAAGATTCTTTCTCTCGACCCGTTGTGACTTGAAATTCATACAGCTGTTCATGGTGATCATAGGGGTGTAGACAATGATAATCATAGACCGCTGCACTGACAAGATATGAGCCTGGAAGCAGTGGCAGGGAGTCTACCACGTATTCGATTGTGCCTTCGCCTTGGACTGAATCGATGAATACGTTATTAAGTTTAGTGTTCGGTCTCGTTACACAAACGCCATCGGCACGGTCTATACGGATACCGAAAACTGGTTTCTCGATCTTCCTATGAGCTTTAAAGTTGATCCTTACGATGAATTTCTCCCCGGTTTCGAATAACGTTTTGGATTGCCCACCATCGGCGAGGAATTCCACTCTGTTTATCTCTATCTCCCTTGAGCCCCATCTCGATCCCTCATCCTGCTGTTGGGCTTTACCCTTCCTTTGTTCCTCCAAATTGACATAGTGAATATAGGCTCTGACGACTTTATTTGGGTTACCCCTGACCTGAATTTCTCCCTCTTTTAACCAAATGACCTCATCACACATGTTCCGGATATGATCCATGCTATGGGAGACAAAAACGATGGTTTTACCCCTGATCTTATAATCATACATTTTCTCCAGGCACTTTCTTTGAAAAGCTTCGTCCCCCACAGCCAAAATCTCATCGATGAGCAATATGTCGGGGTTAACATTGACGGCGATGGCGAAAGCCAATCTCATATACATGCCGGATGAGTAGTTTTTTACCGGCATATCAATGAATCTTTCAAGCTCAGCGAAGTCTACAATCTCATCGAATTTCTGGTTGATTTCCCTACGACTTAAGCCCAGAATTGAACCATTTAAATAAACATTTTCTCTACCCGAAAGCTCTGGGTGAAAACCGGCTCCCAACTCAAGTAAGGCTGAAACCTTTCCTCTTGTGCTCATTTCCCCTTTATCGGGACGCAAAATCCTAGCCAAAATTTTGAGTAAAGTACTTTTCCCGGAACCATTTTCCCCAATGATCCCCAGGGTTTGCCCCCTTTTTAAGATGAAATGGATATCCTTCAACGCCCAAAATTCTTCGAAAATCGCTCTGTGCCCGCTGAGCAGAGCGTATTTTAGCGTGTGCTGCTTCTCGTGATAGAGTCGGAATTTCTTCCAAAGGTGATTGACCTCTATAGCCATTTCATCGCCCATATCTTTTGTCCTTCCAAATCTTGCGCCAAGCATCATAATCTTATATCTCCTCAGCAAAAGTGGGTTCGTATGCATTGAAAAATAAATATCCAAAATAAAGCGTGAGCAATGATACAACCACAGCATATCCCAGGAGAAAGAAACTCGGAGGTTGGCAGTCATAGAGAATACTGCGATAAGCCAATACAAAGGTGGCCATCGGATTAAGTTTGTAAATGAAAGGAAGCCACGGAAGTTTATGGGACATCTGTAAAACGTACTCAAAAGGATAAATGATCGGGGTGGCGTAAAACCAAATCATCAGGATGATGCCCAATAAATGCTGGATATCTCTAAAGTAAACATTGAGACAGGAGAAGATGAGACACATCCCGATGGTAAACAGGGTTTGTATGATCGTAATCGCAATTAGAAGGGGTAGGTAGAGGAAGAACCTTGAACCCAAAAACGTCAAAAGCATGAATAAAACCAAAAGTTCCAAGCAAAAATTGATTAAATTGGCAAGAACCGCTGATGAAGGCAAAATTTCACGAGGGAAATATACCTTTTTAACCAGATTCCCATTGCCAACAATGGAATTTAGGGAAAGCGAAAGAGAAATGCTCAAGAAATTCCAGGGTAAAAGGGCGCAGAGTAGAAAAACCGGGAAACTGAAAATTGCTCCATATCGAAGTACCGGAGGCTGTATCCTTAGAAGAACTGCAAAAACGAAGGTAAAAACGATTGTGGTTAATATCGGATTCAGGAGCGACCAGAAAAATCCCAATATGGACTTCTTGTATTTTACTTTCAATTCTCTTTTTACCAAGTTAAGTAGGAGCTCGCGGAAGACGAAGAGCTCCTTTAATTTCTCCACCATTTAATGATTTCTCCTCAGAGCTTAAGCTGCTTGCCTGCCGGCAGGCAGGAAAGATATTCTTTCAGCGCGTCTTCATAATTTCGCAGAGCGGGAAATCCACGTAGCTCTAAACAATAATTTCTAAGGACTGAGAATGCTGGTCTTTTGGCTGGGCGATTGAGTTCTGCAGAGCCGATGGATTTAACTTTAATCTCTTTCTTCCCCGCATATTCCAATATTTTCCTTGCAAAATCGAACCAGGAACAGTTTCCGCTGTTAGTGATGTGATAAATACCATACCACTCGGTATTAATAAGTTTAGCAATTGCCTGGACTAAGTCAAGGCTGTAGGTTGGTGAACCAATCTGGTCATTTACCACTTTCAGCTCTTCCCTCTCTTCCGCTAATCTAAGGATGGTCTTCACAAAGTTCTTGCCATGCTTGCCATAGAGCCAGGCAGTACGGACGATGAAATATCTAAGTAAAAGAGAGCTCACATAACGCTCCCCCGCGAGTTTCGAGGAACCATAAACGCTTATGGGGTTTGGAATATCGAATTCCGTGTACGGTTCGGTTTTTCTCCCATCGAAGACAAAATCAGTGCTTATGTAGAGCATGGACGAATTGGTTTTCTGGCATGCTACAGCAACATTTTGAGTGCCCAAGGCATTGACCTTGTACGCTTTATCGGGATCGAGTTCACATCCATCCACATCGGTGTAAGCAGCGGCATGGATCACGATATCGGGGGATAAATTGGTGATGATCTCGACGGTGTGATCGAAATCGGTGACGTCCAGCTCCTGGTGGGAGAAGCCAAAAACTTCATGCTCTTTCCCAAGTACCTGTACGAAGTCCGTTCCCAACTGTCCTCTAGCCCCAGTAACCACAACCCTCACAGGGTCAGACCTCCTCTCCCCCATTTACCTGCCACATTAAAATCTTATTCCGAAATTCTTCGCTACCTAGGAATCTATCATCCTTCAATTGTTCATAAGGTTTGTAAATCTTCCTCTGCCTCGCCTCCTCAACGAAAACCTTGTATCTCTTAATTTGAATCTCTTTTCTCTTTCCGAACCTTGAAAGGATATCGGTTGTATCAACTAAATCATCGCTTTCTTCCTTGAGATAACTAATGTAACTTGAATACTGATATTCCTCGGTCTTTTGTACCATCCCCACCCTAACCGGATTTAAATGAATGTAACGAGACAATTCTATGAGATGCGGCTCCTCTTCCACAAGGAAACTTTTGAACCGTCCTTGAAACAGATGCCCATATCTTTCGTATTTCCTATTGAAATACATGGTATATGCGGTATTGAGAGTTTGCATGACTTTAGATACAGTTCCATCAAGCTGGGGTCTGAGTAGCAAATGAAGATGATTCGTCATGAGAACGTAGGCGTATAATAGGTATTGATATTTTTCCTTTGTTTTCCGTAAATTGGCGAGGTACCTTTCGTAATCGCGGGAATCGAGGAATATATCCTGTCCGTTATTTCCACGCGCTGTGATGTGGTATATGTATCCACCTAAATCAATTCGAGGTCGCCGTGCCATTTCGCACCAACATTTCGCACCAAGATAATTTTTAAATTAAGGATTTATCATGCCTGGTCAACTTGCTTGAGGAGGTCTGACCCCGACTGGGGTATCGGGTTTGACTATCTCTACCCAGGTTTGCCCACGATTTAAGGGAATCTCCACCCCCTGCTCATCCTCGATAACAAGCTGGGTCCCGGGCTCCGCTTTCTCCCAAGTGCCCCTGACGACCGTTCCATCCCTAAACACAAGGCATGAACCGCTTCCGATGATCTGTATATTCAAACACTGTGGATCATACATTCCAGTCGGACAGTAGAGAATGACCACATTCTTTGGTTGAAGCTGATTTTTTGTTTCCCTATCTATATGAGGTCTGCCGCCATTGAAACGGAGATAAGAATTAGAATCTTTATGGTAATGGTATTCCACTTTGTAAGCTTGGGATGAAAAGTTAATAACGATGTTTTGGCTTTGTGGGCGGTTCTTGAGAGGAGCTTCGGATTTGAACTTAAATCCTCGGTATCCCACACCTTTGGCAAAACCCACCCTTTCCGCCGCCTCTCTTATCCTAGAGGTGCTCGTGAAAAGATTGTGGGGAGCCTTTATCCCCCCAACTCGCCAGTAAGCTTTGGGGTAGGCAAACTGGTCGAGATCACAAATACCCCATTGTTTTATAGCCTCCATGCCTCGTTTCGATCCACCGCAGTGTGCATAGAGGGCATTGAATCCACAAGCGAGAGCAACGTAATAAGGACGGGCGCTTCGGACGGGACCGATCTCTTCGGCATCCTCATGTACATAGACCGCCAAGAGGCGTGTGATTCCTCCCTCAGTTAGTGCCTCAAAGATCACACAGGCTTTATCCAGACCAATTTGAGGTCTGATGGAGACTAGATTCTCAATCATGATGGCTATTGGTCTGCGATCGGCAGCCCCTGAGGTGGTTTCAACTCCACATACTGGGCAGGTGGAAGGCGTTGGTTTACCCTTTACGACCCGTTTTGCTCCCGGTTTAAGCCTTTCTTCCCTTCGAATTTTTGCGCAGAAGCAAATGGTTACAATTAAAACCAAGATGAGGAGTATCCAACCTAAACTCTTAAGCACTCTAATGTCCTTAGAATGTGCTGGGTTCATCGGTCAATTCCTCCTACGACTCATTTTTGCGAAATTTGCTTCAAATTTAGCGACGTCGATACATCATATCGTAGTATCTCTTGAATTCACCGGACTTTATCTTCTCCCACCACCAGCGATTATCCACATACCATCTTATGGTTTCCCTCATGGCATCCTCAAAATTGTGGCGGGGTCTCCAGCCCAGTTGATGGATTTTTTGGCAATCCAAAGAGTACCGTCTGTCGTGACCCGGTCTATCCTTGACAAATTTAACTAAATCTCTCGGTTTACCCAACTCTCTTAAGATGATCTCAGTGATCTCCAAATTGGTTCTTTCATTCCCCCCGGCGATGTTATAAATCTCCCCCTTTTTACCATTATGTAGGACAAAATCTATGGCTTTGCAATTGTCGAGGACGTATATCCAATCCCTTACGTTCTTTCCATCACCATATAGCGGCAGGGGCTCATCCTCCAAGGCATTGGTGATAAATAAAGGAACTAACTTTTCTGGATATTGATAGGGGCCAAAATTGTTCGAAGACCTGGTGATTAAGATTGGGAGCCTAAAGGTGACCCAGTAGGAATGAACCAGAAGGTCGGCAGCGCCCTTTGAGGCAGCATAGGGACTCGATGGATTTAAGGGGTCGGTTTCCTTAAATGATCCTTTCTCGATACTTCCATAGACTTCGTCTGTGTTATGTAAGAGAATAGGAATATTGCCTCCAAAAAACCTATTGTTCCCTTTAATCTCAATATCATAAACCATTGTTTTCGCTACTTTTTGCTTTTTAACATTTTTAACTTTTGCTATGCCTATATCTGAAGTCACCAAATCCAAAAGTTGTGAAGGAAGGGGTTCTTTAAAACCTTCAAGCATTTTAAGGGCTCTTTCTTTCCCTATCAGTTTATTTTTTTTATGAGTAATTCGTGGCTCAGCGCCATTGCAGGCTGCTTTATAAAAATTTAATACAGGCTCGACTGGGATGCACTTACTATGAGGAGTCCGCCAAGGAGAATTCTCTTCCTCATAATTCTCAGCAGAAATGACTAAATCATGCAATAAATCATTAGGTTTTCTTTTCTGAAATAATCCCCGCATATTTCGGCATAATCGTTGGTGTACCCTAGAATTTATCCCTTTTACACGGCATAGCCATAAAAGATTTATTATCAAATTCTCACTGCAGGAAGTAAAATTTCTCGCTTTATCCTCCCTTATATGAGCATCGCCTTCAAAGCCTTTTAATAGATGTTCAACATGTTCCCTAGAAAGCCACCATATCCAACCGGGAATTCTCTTCTCTTTAGCAACAAAGCCAAATTGAGAAAAAAGTGCGTGAAGTATCTTCCCACCAAATTCTAATTGGAAACTTCCGTCTCCCCGTTTTCTGAGACGAGCTTTAAAATAATTGAATTCCTTCTCTAAAATATTTTTAGCTTTTTCTAAAACACCTTTCTGACCTGCAGTTATCACTATTTTTTTTAACTTTCTTTTTCTTTCCTTTATGGTGTGAGAACAATGCCCCTCAGCAAGATATAAATTAAAAAGCCAAGCCAGGTCTGGTGATATCTTGACCTCTTCTATCCCTTCTGGCAAATTACAAAATTTTCTTTGGACCCGATATTTAGTATTGAACATATCTTGCAAAAGTTCTTTCCTGCCCAGACTGGTGATGGCATAGACGGGCCCATTTTTGAGAATTAAACCTTGCTTTATCATATCTTTGAGAGTGCTATAGGCAATACCATTATCCTTTTTTATTTCTCTCCAAGTTGCTGGCTTTTTTAATACCTTTTCTAAAACCTTCCTCCTCGCTAAGAGAGTCTTCTGCAATCTCGGTCCATCCTTAATTTCCAAATATTCTCGAAGGTTTAATATATGCTCTTTCTCAAAGCAATTCTTATTTAAGGCTAGTAAAGTCACCAGGCGGTCATTCTCTCTTAATTCCGAAACGAGTTTTTCCCTTATTATTCCCTCGTCCGCAAATATAAATACCGAATGAGAGCCGGTAGTTTTTATTCGACCACCTCCCTCATAGGATATTTCATAAATTTCATTTGTTGGATGGCTAATTAAATTGGTGATGGGTTTAAAACTGAATCTGAATCTCTCATCAATAGTGCCTGCTTCATACCGGTCAAAGTTGTTTTTATTTAAAAAATCGATTCTCTTTAAAGAAATTTCTCCGCTCCGCTTACTTCTTAGTAAAACAGGAGTTTCTCCCAGTACACTGCTAATTTGAACATATCTTCTATGTCCATATTTCTTTGCCGCCTCGAGGAGAACATAGGTGCCATAAACATCGGTTTTGATGAAACTTTCGGGTCCTAAAATCGAGCGATCCACATGACTTTCGGCGGCGAAGTTAATGATGACATTGACATCCTTTGCCAATTCATCAACAATTTGAGGATCGCAGATATCGCCTTTGACAAATTTATATCTGGGGTTTCCTTCAATATCCCGCAAATTGTCGGGGTTAGCAGCGTAACTCATAATGTCAAGATTAATAATCCGATAATCTGGGTACTTGTTAATCAAATAGCGAATGAAATTGCTGCCTATAAAACCCATTCCTCCCGTTATTAACAATTTCATGATTATTTCCCCCTATTTTCTTTCAACTCAGCCTCCTCTGGTGACATACGAGGGCCACTTGTATGGAATTTCCTCGCTATTCCATGGAAAACGATACTCATCTGGCTCATCGTATCGATAGGGAAGCGTTGGCACATTCACAATGCGAGCCTCCTCGCAATCAAAAGCTGTGAATCCGTGAGTCACGTATGGAGGAATCTTAAGTAGAATTGGCTCATTTTTCTCGCAAGGAGGAGCCTCTAAGATGAACTCATTGACCTGCATATAGGTGGCCCTATCGGGTCTGAGGTCGCAGAGAACCACCAAAGCTTTGCCTGAGACGCAGACGAAGTGATCCGTCTGCTGTTTGTGGTAGTGCCAGGCTTTGGCCACGCCCCTCGTGCATCCAGTGATGTAAACCTGACCAAACTTCTCGAAGAGGGGATCATCGCATCTTAACATCTCCATGAGAAAACCGCGCTCATCGGGAATAACTCGCAGCTTTTTAATCCCAACACCCTCTATCATTCCAAATCCACCGCTCCATTCGGTTAAGGGTTAAGTGTTAGTGGTTAATCGTATTTATAAGGATTTTAATAAACCATTTAAAAGTTTGAAAATTGAGGTGCATAAATCAAGAATTTCGCTAAGTTGCTTTTCTGAAAGATATCCCAAGCTACAAGCAAGTTTTAAAAGAGTCACTGCTTCGTATAAGGAACCTCTGGCGATATAAAGAAATTGAATAAATTCTTTCTTGTGCCCCCTTCCACACCTTCTGCGATATTTAAAGAAACCAAAGTAGCTCTTTGAAGTTGAGGCGTAAGGGAAAATTGTTGATCCTTTGGGAAGTCTGTTGTGATCTCATAAATTCTTTCCGCCAAGTCAAATGCCTTTTGCCAAACTTCTAACTCTTCAAAATGAAACTCCAAAAATAAACTCCTTTAACCCCTTAACTTTTAACATTTAACTGAACTTTTAACCTTTAACGGCTTTAAAGTACTCCAACCTTGCTGCTATCGCCGAGCATCAACCTATAAGCCCTGGGCTTTAGGGGAGACTTGGAAACCTCCACGTTCTTTCCGATTAGACTATCCTCTATTCTAGCGATATCGGAGATCACACTCTTCTCTAAGACGATGCTGTGTTCAATCTCACTATTTACGATGGCTACTTGATAATAAATGGAGGTGAAGGGACCAATGAAGGAATTGACGATCTTACTCTTCTCACCGATAATAGCTGGACCCCTGATGGTGCTGTTTATACTCTCCGCACCCTCTTCGATTATCACCTTACCTATTAGCCGGGAAGTACTATCCACAAATCCTTTACATTTGCTCTTGATGTCCTCGAGGAGTAACCGGTTTGCCTCCAGAAGGTCCTCTAACTTTCCCGTATCCTTCCACCAATCGTTGATGATATGGGGTTGCACATTATATCCACGATCTATTAGATATTGGATGGCATCGGTGATCTCAAATTCATTTCGCCAAGAAGGTTTGATATTATTCACCGCTTCGAAAATATGTTTATCGAACATGTAAACACCGACTAGGGCGAGATCGCTCGGTGGCTCCTTTGGTTTCTCTATCAAGCGAACCACTTTCCCATCTTTCAACTCTGCAACCCCAAAACGCTGGGGATCTTTCACCCTGGCAAGAAGGATTTGGGCATTGGGTTTTTCCCTCATGAACTCCTTTACCAGGGGAGTTATTCCCTCTTTGATTATGTTATCCCCCAGAAACATGACAAAGGGCTCGTCGCCGAGATAGCCTTCAGCTATTTTCACCGCATGAGCCAAACCCAAGGGTGCCTCCTGCTCGATGTAGGTTACTTTGACTCTCCAATCGCTTCCATCCCTGACTGCTGCTTTTATCTCATCCTTCGTGTATCCCACGATAATGCCAATATCCTCGATTCCAGCTTCCTTTATCGCCTCAATGGCGTAGAAAAGGACGGGTTTGTTGGCTACGGGTATGAGTTGCTTGGCACTGGTATGGGTTATGGGTCGGAGACGCGTCCCTTCCCCACCCGCTAATATAAGAGCTTTCACTTTCCTCTCACCCCACAATTCACTTCAATGTACATAATCTTTACCAATAATGATCACAATACAATCCGCCTGTCTGATGGTGGGCACGCTCGATTTAGATACAATTTTAGCTTGTTTGAAATGTTCCTTAACCACCAGAGCTTTTTGATATTGACCTGGACCATAATATATTACCGTATGCTCATAGTTAAAATTATCGGCATTTCCGACCTCCACTATCCTGAATCCCTTTGAAACCAACTTATCCCTCACTTTTTCAGCCAAACTTGAAACTCCACACCCGTTCAAAATTTTTATACCTATATTCTTTTGGGAAGAGCCGGCACTTTTCTCTTTAAATTCCTTGAGGGAGAGCCCTTCCCTCACATGGTATAATATCTCTTCGATTTTTTCCTCATCCGGGATGACGTAGCTTACCCTCTTGATCGTCTTCGGTGTTCCGGGTAGAGTGACCACCTCCACATCCTTTTTCTCAAGGGATTTGAGGAAGGTGGCAAATTGAATCATCTCCGATATGGTTAAATCGGTTCGGCTATTATCCGCGAATATATTCACAAGGGTGGGTATCTTTAAAGCATGCTTTAGCCTCAAAGCCTTATTCATGAAAGCTTCGAGGAATTTCTGCTGGCGTTCGATTCGCCCCAAGTCACCCTTGGGATCTCCATGTCTGTATCGTACATAATTTAGAGCGGTTTCACCATCGAATTTCTGATAACCTGCGGGAATATGCATAGTATACTTTCGGGACTCATCAATGATGGGCTCATCCACGTATATGTCTACACCTCCCAGGGCGTCAACCATCTTTTTGAATCCTTCAAAATCGACTCCCACAAAGTGATGGATGGAAAAACCCGTGAAATCCTCAACGGTTAAGATCATAAGCTTTGGGCCACCATAGGCGTAAGCGGCATTGATCTTCCCACGACCTCTACCGGGTACTTTGACTCGCATATCCCGAGGGATGGAGATTAGAATGGCTTTTTTTCTCGGAGGATCGAGGCGCAAGAAGATAATAGCATCAGCCCGAGCTTTTTCCCCTTGAGAAGAATCGCTGCCCAGGAGCAAAATATTGATGGGTTCGTTTGGGAGAGGCTCCGACATAACCTTTTGGGCGCGTGCAAGTTCCCCATCCTTATGGAGTCGGCTTTCCACGTATTTCACGTAAGCGTAGCCACAAACGGCAAGCACAAGAAGGATGGCAAAAAGAAGTAATAAAATCTTTTTGACCTTGGAAAACTCTTCCATATTCCCCTCGGATTAAGCGGAGTGAAAAAAGTCTTGGGATAGATTAGCACAAATTAAGCCAAAAATAAACCTGAAATGGACTTTAACAAGTTTGGTTTGCACTTTATACATTCGAGGGAGGGCCCATCTTGTTAATAATACACCTGAAATATATTGAAACGGTAAAGATAATTTAAGGTACTGATTTGGCTCTGTAGACCATGACCGCCGTTTGGTCTCTCCTCACCCATGCCTCAGGTCTGAACAGACCATCGGGATAGCCTTTTATGATGCCTTGATCTTTGGCTGTCTCTATGTA
Source organism: Actinomycetota bacterium (assembly GCA_030018275.1). NCBI lineage: Bacteria > Bacillati > Actinomycetota > Actinomycetota bacterium. The sequence goes on from JASEGB010000002.1 coordinate 147,702, forward strand.
ATCCCAGGCCCAGTGATTGGGTGGAACATCGGGGAAGTATCCTTGGTATTGAGTGTTTCTGGCTATTCCCAGTCCCCTGACCAGCATGGTGGCAAGATGAGCCCTGGTTGCCGTATCCTCAGGACCGAATCTTCCATCTCCATAACCTCTGATGATCCCCATCTCATAGGCTGTCTCTATGTACTGCCAACCCCAGTGGTTGGGTGGAACGTCCGTAAAGTAACCTTTGTACTTGGTATTTAGGGGAAATCCCAGGGAGTTCACGAGCATCTTTGTGAACTGGGACCTGGTGACGGGATTCGCCGGGCGGAAGAGCCCATCGGCATAGCCGGAGATTATGCCCTGGCTGGCCATGAACATGATTTCATTGAATGCCCAGAAACCTGGGGGAACATCGGGAAATATTATCATAATTCCATCGCTTACTCCAGGCGCACTCCAGAGCCCAACTCCATTCTTTGCCTTCACCACGAAGTAATAAGTTTTACCCCTCTCCAGGTTGAGACCAGTCCTGGTGACACTGGTCGAAGAACCTACGGATGTCCAAGGGACAACATCGGTAACCCCAGGTGATGTGCCTATTGCATACTGGTATTCCACTACGCCGCTTTGTGGATCGGAGGATGCCCAACTGGCGTGAAGTCGATCAGCAGAGCTTGTATAGTCACCGTCACCGGTTACAACTGGGGTGCTTGGAGGCGTGGAATCTATGGTGAAGTTGGCGTCACTCGTGTCAGACCAGGAATCACCATCCGCATCAGTGACCTTGATTTTTACACGGACCGTAGAGGAATTGATCGAAGGCAAAGTCCAACTGAAACTGCCTCCACCGATGCTTGATTGTGTTATGTCCGTGGGGATGGCATTCGGATAGGTTAAGCCTCCATTGGTGGAGTAATATAGATCAATGGTGTATGGTGCGGTTCCTCCGGATATTGTCCAGGTAACGGCGTGGGTACTTCCACCAATCCACTTTTCACCGCCGTTTGGGGAATCAAGAACATTTAACCTGTTGTAATAAACATCCCAGTTTCCAGGGGTGCTATCCTGCCACACTATATGGGGATTGGCACCCGCATCCACTACTATTGAGGGATTTTCGGATCTTATTGAGGGATTTTCGGATCTTCCAGAATTATTCGATAAATTTACAACGGAGCTCCAGGAGGTGCCGTTGGATTTCTTGTAGTAGACCTCCCTATTAGTGGATGCAGTTGCTTCATGCCAGACCACGTGAAGATTGCCATCTTTATCGGTAGCTATAGAAGGACAGTAGGAGGGGGTAGGAGTTTCGGATAGATTCAATATGGAACCCCACAAAGTCCCATCGAACTTCCTGTAATATATCTCATCATTGTCTGATGCAACCAATTTCTGCCAGACCACGTGGACGTTGCCATCCCTATCCGTTGTTATGGCAGGTTCCTTCGATGGTTCGGCGGTGTTTGTATAAGATATATTCTCTGGGGTGCTCCAGGAGGTGCCGTCGAATTTGGTGTAGCAGATTTCGTAGTTATAAACGGGGGGATATGGTTGAACGAGGAAGTCGCGCCTGTATACCACGTGGACATTGCCATATTTATCCGCGGCTATAGAGGGTTTGGCACCCTCGGCGGGTCTATAAAGAGTCGATATTGTGACGACTCGGTCGTCCCAGGAGGTGCCGTTGGATTTCCTATAGCAAACACTGTTACTTTCGTCCCAAACCACGTGGATGTTTCCACCTGCGTCAACGGCTATTGATGGAGAGCAAGAGATAGCACGAGTATTCGATATATTTTGGGGAGAACTCCAGGAGGCACCATTGAATTTGGCATAGCGGATTTCGTAGTTATCCACCAAATAGTCCATCCACACCGCATGTACGTTTCCCGATGAATCGATAGCAATTGAAGGTTCATCCGATGAGCCCGATGTATTGGAGATATTTATTGGAGAGCTCCAGGTAGTGCCGTCGAATCTTCGATGATAGATTTCATCATTGCCGGAGATATTGTCCGTCCAGACCATGTGAATGAAATCATTGGAGGAACCCATGGCGAGAATGGGGTTGCGAGAGCTACTTGAATTCTGAGAGATATTGGTGGGTGTACTCCAGGTTTGGGCATAGGAGAAAATCGCTGAGGTGATGCAGAGAAGACATGCTACAAGAATGCATAACGCCATCTTGATTTTTCTCTTATGCATATGAGCACCCCTTTTGACCCTAAAAATTTACTATCAAGAATAAAAACTGACCTGGACTATTAACAAGTCAAGTTGACACTTTCTGACACTTTCGGTTTTCATTGTTCTTTGAAAACTTAATCTTTGGACTTTCAA